>JBBRSI010000003.1:0-80895 GCA_038245585.1 Chitinophagales bacterium | reverse complement strand
TGGCGATGAGCGATACGGCCGCAACCAATAATGGCAAATTTCAATTTCTTATTTTCCTTCTGAAGCATATTTCACAGCAAAGTAAAGCAATGTAAAATTATTTAAAATTAAGGCAATGAAATAAACAGCTATTTTTTGATCTTTATTTGAATTGGAAAATGTATACCCTTATTTTTGCTGACTTTTAAAAAGGGGAATTAGCTCAGTTGGTAGAGCGCTTGCATGGCATGCAAGAGGTCACCGGTTCGAATCCGGTATTCTCCACAATTTTTTCTACCGTAATTTTGTTAAGTTGGATAGAGCGTCCCGATGCATCGGGAAGGTCACCGGTTCGAATCCGGTATTCTCCACTACTATAATATCACCCCTCCGGGGTTTAATAATAAATTTCATTTATCAGTTCTATAAAAATTTCACCCCTCCGGGGTTGTAAATATTTTTTAATTATAAATTCTCAGCCCTTTCTGTTTCCATTAAAATAGAAAATGAATTTTATCCAAATTCAAATCCCAAAAGAGTGACTTTCTTATAGCAAATACATGATCAAATCAAAGCCCAAACACCGGAAGGGTGACATTCTTATAATATTAAATAATATAAGCAAACACAAAACCCCGAAGGGGTAACATTTTTAAAAAATTAGGCCCAGAATTAGGTAAAAATTGTAAATGTGCTTTTAATAATTCAGATGTTTGTTGAATTAATACGATTTATTATAAAATTCAAACAAATATTCTTCCTTGTAACCAAATACATATTCCTGTATATTTTATTTTTTCATTCAAAAATAATATTACCTTGCTTTTACGTTGGCAATTTACATAACTGCTTTTATTGAAATTAATTTTCGTCAAAATAACATATCAAGTCAATGTAATTTTAAAACTTCTTCATCATTTTAATTTTTAAAATACAATATGAAAAAAATTCTTCTTTTATGCATGGCCTATTTTATTTGTGCCTGCACGAATGCGCATGCGCAATCTGATTCAATTGTTTTAAAAGATATTACCTGGGATAAAAATGCACCGGCAGGAATGACGGAATTAATCATTCCTTCAGGGAATTCTACACTGGCCGGTTTTATTTATAGTGCCAACGGCTCACAAAAACATCCTACACTTTTATTGCTGCACGGGTTTCCCGGTAACGAACGAAACCTTGACCTGGCACAGGTTGTACGCGCACATGGCTGGAATGTTATTTATTTTGATTACCGCGGTTCATGGGGCAGCCAGGGACAATTCAGTTTTGAAAATTGCGTGCAGGATGTAGTGAACGTTGTGGCTTTTTGTAAAAAATATTCCGATTCATTACATATAGATACTTCCAATATTGCATTGTTTGGTCATAGCATGGGCGGCTTTGTTTGTTTGAAAGCATTGACCATTTTACCTGGAATAAAAAAAGGCTTTGCATTATCCACCTGGGATATTTATGAAAGTGCAAAGAACCTGAAACCTTCACAGGTAAAAGATGCTGCGATGATGGCCGGTGAATATTTTGTATTGAATACGCCTACAGAAAAATTGATTGAACAGGTAATGGCAAATCTTACTTATTTCAATCTTCAAAACCAAACCGCGGCACTTTCCGGTAAAGAAATTATTATGCTGGATGAACACAATTTAAATAAAGTTTTGGCAGATAAAATCAGGGAAAGCAATCATGCATTTTTTGATTATGAAGTTTGGCAAACGGATCATCCTTTTACCAATAAAAGAATTTCACTGATCAATAAAGTGCTGGAGTTTTTAGATCGCCCATAAAATATAAAAGTTGTTTTATCAAAACCAAATAAATGCAAAAAAACCCTGTGACGGATGATACGCTAATGGATAAAACCCATATCCCGCTAAGTCGTTCAATAGGTTTAACGACGGCCATATTATTGGTCGCAGGCACGCTGATCGGTTCCGGCGTTTTTAAAAAAATTGCCCCGATGAGCGCTTTGTTGATGAATGAAAATTATATTTTATTAGCGTGGCTTTTGGCTGGTATTATTTCGATGTTTGGGGCATTTACTATGGCAGGAATGTCCAGTTTAACCTCCGAATCCGGGGGCATTTATGAATACCTGCGGCTGACTTTTGGCAACTTATTTTCTTTCCTGTATGGCTGGGCATCTTTCATTATTATTGGAAGTGGCGGCAATGCGGCCATTGCATATATTTTCGCGCAGTCAATTAATTCTGTGATTCCATTACCCAATCCGCTCGATGCGTGGAAAGATATTTCTATCGGAAATTTCATGTATCCCTTTGCAGGTTCGGGTGTAAAAATATTGGCGATTTTGTCTATCATCTTTCTTTCCTGGGTGAATATATTGGGTGCAAAAAAAGGCGGAAGTCTCAGTAATATATTTACTGCCGCGAAGATCATTGGAATTCTTACTTTGATCGTGATGGGTATTTTTTATACAGGCGCACCAACAACAGAAACTGTATCACATATTACATCAACGAACAACAATATTCTCAGCGCTGTAATTGCTGCAATGGTGAGCGCTTTTTGGGCGTATGACGGGTGGTATTGCATTAGTTTTATGAGTGGCGAAATAAAAGATCCCAAAAGAAATGTACCCAGGTCTATCATCATTGGAGTGGCAATTGTTATTGTGGTTTATTTATTAATTAATTATGCTTTCATGCATGTTATGTCATTGCCTGCATTAGCATCGCTGGATGAAAATGCAATTGCCGGCGTAGAAGTTGCACGTACCATGATGGGTAATGCTGGCGTGATTTTTTTGGCTGTATTAATTGCAGTAAGCACCTTTGGATCTTTGAATGCGCTTATCATTACATACCCCAGAATGTATTACCGAATGGCGCAGGAAAAATTCTTTCCTAAAAAATTCGTGTTTGTACATCCCAAATTCAGGACGCCTTATATCGCTATTATTTATAGCAGTATCTGGACCTGCATCATGGTTATTACCGGCACATTTGATATGCTGACAAATACCCTTATCATAGTAGAATTTTTATTTTTCATTTTACTCGGTTGGGGTTTAATTAAAATGAAAAGAGCAGGAAAGATCACGGGAAAATTAATTGCGTACCCGCTTTCACCGATCATTTTAATATTATTTTCTATCAGTTTAATTATTAATACTTTTATAGAAATGCCTGTGGAATCCATTGCAGGCATTGGGTTTACATTGCTGGGCGTGCCGTTATATTTTTATTATAAGAAAAAATATAAAGCGGAGGAAATGTAAGAATTGGGAAACTAAAAACGAACAGCTAAAAGATAAAAGTTGAAAACCAGGAGCCTGTTCAAAACTTTTCACGGTTCGTTGTTAGCTGTTCGCTTTTTAAACTAAAAAATGCCGGCCCCACAGGCCTTCAATTTTTTTCCAATATATATTTTCTACCAAAGTATCGCCCCGATGGGGCTTAAGTTTGCAATAAAAAAATAACCCATTTCTGCTTATTGTTTTCAACTAAATAAAAATGGATTATCAAAAAATTGAAATCGCAAAAGTGAAAATAATATCGCCAATGCCTGGTCTCCTGACCAGCATTTACCGAAATCAAAAAATCCTAAATTATTATCTTTTCAATATCCAGCTTCGGCTGACTTCGGCTTCGCTCAGCCAACAACTCAGCCGGCATCATTTCATTTACAATTTATCATTAATCCTAAACAATTATTCCTTAATCACTTTCAATCTTACAATATTATTATCTTGAACTATCAGCACAAAATAAGTGCCCTGAGCCAACGCTCTTATATTCAATGTTGCAGAATTGCTTTGTGTAAAACTTTGACTGCTGATTTCTCTTCCCTGCATATCCGTGATTTTTATTATGGCTGATACATTTTTATTTAAACCTTTTACAGTTACTGTATTTTTTGCAGGATTCGGATATAAAGAAATAATGCCGTTTTCATTAAACACAACTTTTACCACCGGGCTAAAAGTATTGGTACCATTGGCCGCGTTTTCCCTGATTCGATAATAGCTAATTCCATCCAAAGGATTTTTATCTGTGTAATTATAAATGTTTGCTACCCCTTTTGCCGGAACGGTATTGATACCCACATAATCATTTGCATTGCTACTTCTTTCAACTGTAAAAGATTTTGTACCACTTTCCTTTAGGGTTTGCCAGGTAATGGTAATGGCATCGTTGTTGGCAACGGCTTTTACGTCTATGAAGTTGGCAGCAAGTATATTATCATTATTGTAGCGGGCTAAAAAAATGTTAGCGTAAATATATCCGGTAACTAATATTTTATTATCTTGTAAAAGCTGGACATTTTCACCACCTGCTGTGTGATCCAAAATAGTTGCTTGGATACCTTTTTTTCCAAAACTTTCATCGAGTGTTCCATTATTTTCTAACCGGATAAGTAATAAAGGTCCAGGGCTGGTTATATAATTATACCCATACCCAGTTGCTAAAATTTTATTATCTGGTTGAACACAAACTGAATGTAATGTTGAATTATGATTCTTATAATCTATTATTAGTCCGCCATTTTCTCCAAATCCTTCATCCACATTTCCATTATTTTCAAACCGGCACAACGCCATACTATATAAATTCTCTCCGCTTTCACCTGCACATACTATTTTGCCATCGGGTTGTAATTGCATATCGAACAATTCAGAGCCCCAATCCCCGGATTGATTTTCGCCAAACTCAAAATAAGTTTTTCCGTTTACACCAAAACTATTATCTACACTACCATCTGCATTAAATCGTTCTACAATAAAATCAGGTTTTATACTAAATCTATCGAAAGTCCCACCCATTAGCAATTTGCCATCAGGTTGTATAGATACTGAAACGTTTTGGGTAGAAGCCGGGTAATGTAACTCAGTAATCCCTTCTGTGCCAAAATTCTGATCCAAACTTCCATCTTCATTCAATCGCAAAATATATGAATCAAAATTATCAACTGAACTATTCGTAAAATTACCAATTACCACAATTTTACCATCAGGCTGTATTAATACATCATTGGCATAATCATAATTTTTAAGATTTACAGTTGTTAATCCATTAAGACCAAAACTACTGTCTAGTCTGCCATCGGGATTACAACGAGCAATTACAATATCTAAAAAAGGCTCGTTAAATACAATAAAACCAACTAAAACAATTTTACCATCTTGTTGCATACCAATACCATTGCAGGATGATCGTTTGTTATTAAAATTTAAATCAACGCGGCCATCAATACCAAAACTTTCATCATTACTTCCATCTGGGTTAAAACGATCCATATAAAAATTTTCCCCAGCTCCTGAAACAAGTATTTTTCCATCGGGTAAAATAACGGTTCCTGCTGGAGCCCCATATTTTTGTTCAATAACAATTCCACCATTACCAAAAGTCGGGTCTAAAGTTCCTGCTTGTGCATTTACTTTTAGATTAAATATAATTATTGCAATAAAAAATGGTACAAATGTTTTGAATGTTTTCATGTGCTAAGTTTTAGGCTAAATAATTTGGTCGTTTAAAGTTATATTTTTTTACTCAAAACAGGCTTTTATTTTATAGAAATAAAAATGGTGATACAAAACTTCTTGATGCTTTATGAATAAAAAGTATAAATGAATCCAGATGAACCGGGATTAAAATAACACAACGATCTCTATGGCCATAGAGACTATGACAACCAAAAGCCAGTAACTAAAAAAACTACACATAAAAGTTGATTGAATCAATCATCTTTTCAATTGCCACTGCTTTTAAGCAGTGGTCTAAGAAAACAATATTAAATGGGCTTTAGCCCAAAATGAAATGTGGCTAAAGCCATTAACATCATCAAATATTTTTAAACCACGACTTAAAAGTCGTGGCAATTAATTCTTTCAATATGTTTATCTGTTGTTATGAATAAGATTTACTAAATACGACAACTTACAAATTGAAAAATAAATGAAGGATCGAATAAAAAAAGCTGCTCAAAGAACTGGAAGTACAAGTGAGTGATCTCTACGGTCGTAGAGACAGGCTCAACGAAGTTGCTCATAGAACCAAAGGTGGTAAACAAAAATCAATGAGTAGTTATTAAATAAAAGTTTATTTTTATTCCATGATAAAATTATCTGCGCTGCTGTTTTGCTGTACTTTATATTGTATGTCTTCGGCGCAAAAAACAGTTGGTCCATTGCCTTCCAAAGAACAAGTTGCCTGGAGTGATATGGAATTTTATCTCTTCATTCATTTTGGGCCAAACACATTTAGCGATGTGGAATGGGGCAATGGCAAAGAACCGGAATCGCGCTTTAACCCGTCCGCACTGGATTGCAGGCAATGGTGCCGCATTGCAAAAGCGGCGGGCGCAAAGGGTATCATCATCACCGCGAAACACCACGATGGTTTTTGTCTCTGGCCCAGCGCTTTTTCCACGCATACAGTTGCGTACAGTAAATGGGAAAACGGGCAGGGTGATGTCTTAAAAAATTTGTCCGCGGCCTGCAAAGAATATGGATTAAAAATGGGTGTGTATCTCTCGCCCTGGGACCGCAATCATCCTGCTTACGGCACGGAAAAATACAATATTGTTTTTGAAAATATGATGCGCGAAGTGGTGAAAAATTACGGGCTATTTTTTGAATTCTGGTGGGATGGAGCGAATGGTGAAGGGCCAAATGGAAAGAAACAAAATTATGACTGGCATGCATTTGAACAAACGATCCGGCATGTAGCGCCGCATACAATTATCTTCAGTGATATCGGCCCGGATGCGCGATGGGCGGGCAATGAGAATGGTTTCGCGGGTGAAACAAACTGGAATTTATTAGACACAGCTGGTTTCAAACGAGGTGAAGGTGCGCCGCCAACAGATACTTTGCAACAGGGAAATGTATTTGGTAAAAACTGGATTCCCGCGGAATGTGATGTGAGTATTCGCCCGGGCTGGTTCTATCATGCGAATGAAGATAGCCTTGTAAAAACGCCGCAAACTTTAATGGAGTTGTATATGAAATCCGTTGGGCGTGGTGCGAATCTTTTATTGAATGTGCCGCCGGACACAAGGGGACTGATCAACGAAAAAGACAGCGCGGCTTTAATGGGTTTCAAAAAATTGCGCGATGAAAATTTTCAGAATAATTTATTGAAGAATGCATTATTTTCTTTTAATCAAAATGGAATAAAATATAAAAATGATTTGTTGAGTGATGATAATGCATCCACATTTTTAAAAACAGGAATAGGTGAAAATACAGGTTTTACTTTTACATTTAACAAGGCTGAAATGCTGAACTGCATTGAGTTACAGGAGCCCATTGCGAAAGGTCAACGCGTGCGATCATTTTCTATTCTATTGAATTTAAGTAATAATAAAACACAAGAGATCAAAGGCACGACGATCGGCCATAAGCGTATTCTATATTTTCCCCAACAGGAAGTTCGATCTTTTAGCGTGATCATTCATGCATCCAAAGGCGAAGCATTGATCAGTGAAGTAAAAGCATTTTTAATACATGATGAATGAAGTAATAACTTTGTAAAAATTTGTTTTCATGAAAATCCCAGGATTTTTTTTCAATAAGATACAAGCCATTTATAAATTGTTGTTTTGCCTGGCTGTTGCAGTCGTTCTCTTTTTTTTAATAAAACCGTTGGAGTTTAAGATTATGACACAGGCCATTATCGCCTGGGATACTTTTTGTATTTTATTATTAGCATCTCACTGGATGAGTTTTTATACAACGCCAACTTCTGAGATTCGTAAAAATGCAAGCAATGAAGATGAGAGCCGGCCTGTAATTTTCATTGTTATTCTTCTAACGGTTTTGGCAAGTTTAGTATCCGTTATTTTATTAATCACTGCACATGCAGAAAGCGCCCTTGAAAAAAATTGGGATATTCCGGTGGCGCTTGCAGACATGGTATTTTCCTGGTGTTTGATGCACACTATTTTTACAGTACGCTATGCACATATTTTTTATTCGAATCATAAAACAAAAAAAAATACAGCTACTGAAGGCATTGATTTTCCAAAGTCAGATGATAATTTTAAACCTGATTTTATTGACTTTGCCTATTTTTCATTTGTTATTGGTATGACTTTCCAGGTATCAGATGTAGAGATTTCCTCACAGCGTATACGCAGGCTGGCATTGGTTCACAGCCTGCTTTCTTTTTTATATAATATGGTGATCGTGGCGATTACAATTAATGTGATTGCGGGTTTGGGTGGGTAGGAAATGTCCCGCAGATCGCGCAAATTTTCGCTTATTTTTTAATGCAAGTTTTAGGATAACTTTTTTCTGCGTCGATCTGCAAAATCTGCGGGGAAAAAACTTAGACAATAAGTTGCTATCAAAAAATATACAAAAAAAATTCCCGCTGCTTTCACAACGGGAAGATTTTTATAGGAATATTGATTCTTATCTCGAAATAATTATTTTCTGCGAGATAACTGAATTGTCATTACAAATTACCTGCAATGAGTAAATGCCCGGCATAAAGTTAGAAACATTTACGGTCATATTTTTCAATGTTGCAACATTCACATTGGATGCGTTCCATTTAACATTGCCTGCCAAATCTTTTATCATCATAGAAGCAACACCGGTTTTAAAAGTGTTTAAAGAAATATTTATTTGACTGGAAGCAGGATTAGGTGTTACTTTCAAAATATCAGGAGTAACCTGATCAGCAGTTTCATCATCTGCATATTGTTTTATATCAGCTGGTTTAATAATGAAATTTTGTTTCTGTGCATTGTTCCTGCGGCCTTGTAAAGCCATTGAAGCTGTTGTAAAATCTGGCCCGTTATGCCAGTCGGAGTTACCATTAATATCGCACTTGTTACTCATCCGCCAATTATATGTTGTACTTGGATTTAAATTATCGAGGTAAAAGTAACCACTTGTAGCATCAATATTATTGATCGTAGTCCAGCCTGAAGTTGCATCTACTTTATATTGTAGTTTAGATTTTGTTGGATATTCCCAACCTGATGGTGCGTCATTGGAGAACAAAAGAAAAGCACCTGTATCGTAAGGTTGAAACAAACAAAGAGGACCGGGATATGTGCAACCAGATCCAGCCAATACAATTGGGGTAAAGTTTTTTCCCATTGTCCATGGAGAATAAGATGGTTTACCATTGTGTTTATAGGTGATCATGCGAACGCGCCATTGGTATTTAATGCCCACATTTAAAAATGTACCAATTCCGAATCCATAAACAACATCTGATGCGGATTGAAAATTCGAATCAATAGTGAACCCATTCCAGGAAGGATCCGTAGCGCCTTTCCACTGAAGTTGGATACCGTCAAAAGTGTCACATATTGGTTGCTGTAAAAAGAAATTACATGCAAATCCATTGTTGGTTTCATACGCTGAGTTTAAAAACATGGGCGATGTAGAACACTGCGCCCAGCTGCTTGCATACATTGCTGTTGCAAGAACAAGCATGAGGAAAGATTTTGCTTTCATAATAAAGGTTTTTGATTAAAAAAAATTGTTTGGACAAATTCAGCTGGTTGGCCAAATTTGAGTGAGCTAAAATTATAGGGAATTATAACCTTATTTTCTTCTTTTATGCGAAAGGGCAATTTTTCTTGACAAACGTCAGCTTTCTAAGACCTGAAGCTTTAAAATTTATTCAGAAAATATTTAATTTTAATAATTATTAAAAATGAAAATTTACATTTCATAACCTCAAATTAAGTATAAAAAATATTGGAGCAGTTAGAAGAAAAATCTTTACAAAAAAAATTCCCGCTGCATTTACAACGGGAAGATTTTTATAGGAATATAAATTCTTATCTTGAAATAATAATCTTCTGTGAGATCATTGTATTGTCAATGCCTATTACCTGCAGAGAATATATGCCTGGCATAAAGTTAGAAACATTTACAGTCATATTTTTCAATGTTGCAATATTCACATTGGATGCGCTCCATTTTACATTTCCTGCCAAATCTTTTATCATCATAGAAGCAACACCAGTTTTGAATGTGCTTAAAGAAATATTTATTTGACTGGAAGCAGGGTTAGGCGTCACTTTCAAAATATCAGGAGTAACCTGATCAGCAGTTTCATCATCTGCATATTGTTTTATCTGAGAAGCTTTTATAAAAAAGGTTTGTTTCTGTGCATTATTTTTATTCACTTTAGCAGCTAATGAAGCAGTTGTAAAATCCGGCCCATTTTGCCAAACGGAATTTCCATCAATGTCACAGTTGTTACTCATGCGCCAGTTATAGGTCGTAGCGGGAATTAAATTATTCAGGAAATAGACAAAACTATTAGGATCTATATTTCTAATTTTTGTCCAGTCTGAAGTACCATCAATTTTATACTCTAGTTTTGATTTTGTTGGGTAATCCCATCCTGGGGGGGTGTTATTATTAAATAAAAGACTTACATCTGAACTGCCGGGTTCAAACAAGCAAAGTGGGCCCGGGTATGTGCAACCTGATGCAGCCAACACTTCTGGCGTAAAATTTTTCCCTTTCGTCCAGTCAGAATATAAAGATTTACCATTCGGCCTGTAAGTAATCATCCTTACACGCCATTGATATCTGACACCCGCATTTAATGGTTTATCAAAAAAATATGCAGATGCAAGATCTCCCCCATTTGAAATCGAATCTGCTGTGAAATCCGACCAATAAGAGTCTGTCGCGCCTCTCCACTGAATCTCCTCTCCTGAATAAGAATCACATACAGGTTGTTTTAAATAGAATGCACATGCAAATCCATTGTCTGTTGGATAAGCCAAATTTAAATACATGGGTGGTGTAGAACACTGCGCCCAACTGCTTGCATACATTGCGGATGCAAAAACAAGCATGAGGAAAGTTTTTGTTTTCATAAAACAGTTTTAGATTAAAAAATTTGTTTGGACAAATTCAGCCGGTTGGCTCGATTTGAGGAAATAAAATTATAAATAATTATCAAATCATCAATTTTTTTTATGTGAAGGGGGGATTTTTTCCTGATAAACGTAAAACAAGGAAATGAATAGAAAAGTTTGTGTTAAGTTATGGGGCGCATTATGACTCCAGTAAAAAATAAATTACCTGTGCAAAGCGAAGCAAATCTTTTTTAAAAAATTCTTAATTGCAATAAATGTTAGACAAAATGTATTAGAATTATTTTATAACAGGTTCATCATTTTTAAAAAATCATCTTCATTCAAAATATCTATGGTATGAATTTTTTTAGCTTTCTCCAGTTTGCTGCCGGCGCTTTCACCCACCACTAAATAATTTAATTTACTGCTTACGCCACTTACAATTTTTCCACCCAATTTTTCTACCATTTCTTCCGCTTCTGTTCTTTTTAATTTCTCCATCGTGCCGGTAAATAAAAAAGTTTTATCCTGGAATTTATTATCAGAAATTGTAGTCGATGTTTTTTGCTGTTGCATTTGAATACCTGCCGCTTCCAATTGCTGTAGCATATCTATGTTTGCTGTATTTTTAAAAAAGGCATACACCATTCCGGCAACTTTTACCCCAACATCTTCCAACTGCAATAATTCTTCTTCGGATTTTTCTGCAAGCTGAAAAATATTTTGCACAGATTTCGCCAATGTTTTGGCAGTTGTTTCTCCCACAAAACGAATACCCAAACCATAGATGAGTCTATGCAATGGCTGCGTTTTACTTTTCTCAATAGATGCCTGTAAATTTTCCATACTCTTTTTTCCAAAACCTTCCATCGAACTTATACGCTGATAATCGAGGTGATAAATTCCAGGTATTTCAAACAATAAACCCTCTTCAAAAAATTTACGCACAATGGCATCGCCAAGCCCGCGAATATCCATCGCATCCCTGCTGCCAAAATGTATGATGCGCTCTACAACCTGCGCGGGACAATCCATATTTACACAACGCCACACAGCTTCTTCGGGTTCTTTATACAATGCAGTTTTACATACAGGGCAATCCTTTGGAAATATAATTTCTTCTTCATTTCCGGTACGCAATTCCGTTAAGGATTTTACGATCTGCGGGATCACATCGCCGGCGCGTTCTATTAAAACTGTATCATTGATCTTCAAATCTTTTTCGCGGATATATTCTTCATTGTGTACAGAAATACTGGAGACCGTAACACCGCCCACAGGCACAGGTTCCAGTTTTGCCACAGGCGTTACCGCACCGGTTCTGCCCACCTGGAACTCTATATTTTTTATGGTTGTTGTTGCTTGTTGCGCTTTGAATTTATAGGCCATGGCCCAGCGCGGATGATGCGTGGTCATGCCCATTTTTTCCTGGAGTACAAGTTCATTTACTTTCACTACCATGCCATCAATTTCATAAGGCAATGATTCGCGCATTTTTTCATAATCACCGATATGTTGGATCACTTCATCAATACCATTGACCACCATCATTTCTTTTACAGGAGCGCGAAAGCCGCATTCCCAAAGCATTTCCAGCGATGCGCTATGACTCTGCACACATTCGGGAACAGTATTATCTGTGGAAATATAAAAACTGATATGATAAAGAAATGCATCCAGGTTACGCTTCGCCACCTGCTTTGGATCTTTTTGCCGCAGGCTTCCACTGGCCGCGTTACGTGGATTTGCAAGCGGGGGTAAGCCCTGCAAAATCAATGCATCATTATACTGTTTAAAAGATTTTTTTGGTAAAAATATTTCACCGCGAATTTCAATTTGCGAAATGCCATATTTTGAAAATGGCGCCGACAATGGTATCGAACGGATCTGCTTGATGTTCTCTGTAATGTCTTCACCGGCCACACCATCTCCTCTTGTGATACCGCGAACGAGCAAATCATTTTCTTAAAAAAGAGAAATACCTGCGCCATCAAATTTTGGTTCGACGCAATAGGTAACGATGTCAAGCCCGGTGAGTTCACATGCTTTTCTGTCCCAATCCAGCAGGTCTTCTGCCTGGTAAGAATTTTCCAGTGATAACATGGGCACCAAATGTTCCACTGTATTGAAACTCGCTCCCAGGCTGCTTCCTACGCGTTGCGTGGGTGAATCTGTTGTTATTAATTGTGGATTCCCGGTTTCAATTACACGAAGTTTATTAAACAAAATATCATATTCCCCATCAGCCAATAATGGCTCATCTAGTACATAATAGCGATATTCATGAAAGCGCAAAACTTCCCGCAATAAGTCAATATCATTCGGGGAAATGGTTGTTGCTGTCAAAAAATCTTTGGAAAATTTTTGTAAATTCTGTGTGTCCGTTTTTGAATACATATCCAAAAATAAAACAAAAAAGAAACTGTCGGAAAATTTCAACTTAAATAATACCTACATTCGTGGGTCTTCATTATTCAGCAAGGTTTTTTTTAAATAAATCAATAGTACGTATGATCTACTCCATGACCGGTTTTGGAAGGGCGGAGGCAAATATTCAGCAAAAGAATTTTATAGCAGAAGTCCGTTCGTTAAATGGAAAACAATATGATCTGCGGCTTTCGATCCCCTCTTTATTAAAGCCTTATGAATTTGAGATTCGCAGTATGCTGAATAGCGCGCTTTTACGCGGCAGCGTGGAATGTATGATCACTTCAAAACAGAATGGCAGCCTGAAACAATCCTGCATTAATAATGACCTTTTGAAATCTTATTATATGTCTGTTTTGCCTGTGGCAACAGAGTTGAATGCCAATACAGACGGGCTTTTCAGTGCATTACTACGAATTCCCGAAATCATTTCTGCATCATCCGAAACTTTAAGTGATGCAGAATGGGTTATTTGTAAAAATGCTTTGCAGGAAGCGATTGACTTACTGAATCAACATCGCCGCGATGAAGGAAAATCCATGGAAGACGATCTTTTATTGCGCATCGAAAATATTGAAAAATTACAGGGAGAAGTTGCAGCACTTGAACCATTACGCAGGGAAAAAATTCGGGAAGGCATGAAACGCGTCTTAGAAGAAAATACAGGAAAAGAAAATTACGACACGAACCGAATGGAGCAGGAACTCATTTATTATATTGAAAAAATTGACATCAGTGAAGAGCAGGTTCGTTTAAAAAATCACTGTGATTATTTTCGGGAGATCTTAGCTGAAGGCGAAATCGCCAAAGGAAAAAAACTGTCTTTTATCCTGCAGGAAATTGGCCGTGAAATAAATACAACCGGCTCCAAAGCCTATGATTCATCAATACAAAAATGCGTGGTATTGATGAAAGATGAATTGGAAAAAGCCAAAGAACAAATTTTAAATATTTTATGAATGTTTTTAATACAAGCAGGAAAATCTGCTGCATCGCTATAGTATTTATGGTTGTTTTAATGGGATGCGATTCTTTCAATTCATTTGAAAATACGACAGCATTTCCACAACATAGCTGGCCTTCCACTGAAAAAATCAATGTACATTTTACGGTTACAGATACAACTGCATTTTATAATATTTTCGTAGTGATACGACATACAGGTGCATTTCATTTCAACAATCTCTGGGTAAATCTTTCCACAAAAGCGCCGTTGGATTCATTGACCTCACAGCAGTTAAACCTGCACCTGGCGGACAATTCACAGGGTTGGCTGGGTACTTACTTTGATGATATTATTGAACACAGAATTCAAATAAATCCATTTCCGGTAAAATTAAAAGCAGGCGAATATACATTTACGCTGCAGCATATCATGCGCGAAGATCCATTGCAGGAAATGATGAATGCAGGTATCAGGATCGAAAAAAATATTCAATAGCAAGCTTCGTTTTTTATAAAAATCATGAAGAGTCCAATAAAAAAACCGGGGTTCATTTTCATTACCATTATTTTCTGGCTAATGCTTTTTTATATGGTTGCTGCGCTCAGCTGGTGGTATATAGAATTGCGAAATCAAAATACAGAAATGTATGGATACAAGCTGGCGCAAATTGATCCGAACAGCGCTGCTTATCCTCAAATCAAAATACAGGCAGACAAAGCGTTCAAAATTAAAAACACACAATACCTTGGTGAAGGGCTTACTTTTTTATTCGTTATTCTGCTCGGCGCAGTGTTTGTTTACCGTGCGGTGCGGCAACAATTCCGCCTGTCAGAACTACAAAATAATTTCATGATGGCGGTGACGCATGAATTAAAAACACCGATCGCCATTTTACAATTAAACCTGGAAACGCTTCAAAAATATCAGCTGGATGATGCACAGAAAAAAAATATCCTGGCGATGTCTTTGCTTGAAAACCAGCGCCTGAATGAATTGACGGATAATATCCTGGCAGCGGCGCGCCTTGAATCAGGTAGTTTTAATAAAACAAGGGAAGAAATAAATTTGTATGAAATCGTGCGGGATACATTGCAGGAATATATGTCGCGGTTGAATGTGCACCAGGACCATGATAGAAAATTTATAGAGCACCTGGAAAAAGATATTTTTGTTTTTGCAGAACCTGTTTTACTAAAACTTGTTATCAATAATTTGTTGAGCAATGCCATAAAATATTCACCCAAAAGCAGTCTCATAGAAATATCTTTGACAAAACAGGAGAAGTTTGCGCTGCTGGAAATTAAAGATGAAGGTGGCGGTGTACCTGATATAGAAAAGAAAAGAATTTTTGAAAAATTTTATCGTATAGGAAATGAAGCAACACGCAATGCAAAGGGAACCGGGTTAGGTTTATATTTATGCAAAAAGATCATCAATGGTTTCGATGGAAAAATTTTTGTACAGGATCATTCTGCAAAAGGATCAGTTTTTAAAATACTTTTACCCATATTAACATGATGGAACAACAAACAAACGGGAATATATTATTGGTGGAAGATGAGGAAAATCTTCACGCAACACTCAAATTAAATTTGGAATTAAATGGCTATTCTGTCACTTCTGCTTTCACCGGCAATGAAGCGCTGAAAAGTGTGCAGGAAGAATATTTTGACCTCATCATCATGGATATCATGCTGCCAGAACTTGATGGCATCAGTGTTACAGAGAATATTCGGCTTAAGCAAAATGAAGTGCCCATATTAATTGTCAGCGCGAAAAATGAAGGTAAAGACCGTGTGCTGGGCTTGCGTAAAGGTGCCGATGATTACCTCGTGAAACCTTTTAACTTAGATGAACTTCTACTGCGTGTAGAAAAATTAATTCATAAAAATAAACGTATCCAGGATAAAGAATTTACAGGAGACATCTATGAATTTGATGAATATAGTATCAACTTTAAAGCACAGCGAGCCATTGCGAATGATGGAAAAGAAATAGAGTTGAGTAAAAAAGAAACGATGCTGTTGAAATTATTAATTGAAAATAAAGGGGAAGTGGTCACGCGGGAAAAAATATTACAAATGGTCTGGGGTTACCAGGTGTACCCGCACACAAGAACCATTGACAATTTCATTTTAAATTTTCGAAAATATTTTGAAAAAGATTCGCGTAGCCCGAAATATTTTCACTCAATTCGCGGCATGGGTTATAAGTTCATGAATTAACAGGAGCCTTTCCTAAATCAAAATTTTTCAATAACGCGGAGATCTCAAAATATACTTCTTCACGTACTTCTTTCAAATCGTTGTGCGCAAATAATTGCAGGTTACAAATTTCAAAAACAGCTTTACTCTTTTTTGCATTATCTCTTTCACCTGGAATATTTTCCAAAGCCATGACTAATACAGATTCCAGCGGTTCTTCCATACCGGTTCTTGCCTGCAAAGCTAATACCAGTATAGATTTCACAGCAAGAAAATAATCCCTGTTATTTTCAATGCCTGCTAAATTATTCAATTGAATATATAAATCACCCATCGTAACGGATGGCAATTTCTTTTCTGTTAACAACGCGCTTCCCAATATTACCGGGTTCTTTTGAAGCCTTTTTTTTCTACGCCAAACAGGAATAATAATGGATAAAAAGACAATCAGGCCGATGAGCGGAATGAGTAAAGTATATTTATAATTACTCAACGAAGAATTTGAAATAGTAATAGTCGTTGCTGCCGGTATTATTGCTTTTGAGAAGTATATACGAATACTGTCTGTTTGAGCATTTCTATAAGTTGCTGTTGCCGGATCAAAGTATAAAATGTGAACAGGCGGAATGATTGTTGTCCCAACTTTTTTACCAATAAAAGGAATTTCAAATTGCTTGAAACCTCGCACAGGAAAAACATACTGATCTGCCTTTTGCGAATCTATGCCGTCAAAATGCTCTGTATTTTCCGGCCACGTAATAATGGGTGAAGAAATGCCGGCGACATTTCCACTTCCCAAAATTTTTATGGAAAGTGTAGCGCTCTCTCCCACTTGTAAACTGTCTTTTTTTGTAGTAGCAACTATCGAATAATTGCCAACCAGCATTTGAAAATTTGGAGGCTTGCCATTCTCCGGTAACGCTTTAACAGTAAGGGTTTGCGATTCACTCCCGGTGACAGCACTATAGTTTTCCGTCTCCATTAAATCATCCGAATTCGAAATGGCCACCACATTATTGACGACTGCTTTACCTAAAATTAATTCACCTGGTTGCAATGGGATCAGCTGCACTTTCCGAATAGTAAAGACATGGTATTTTTTTCCATTTAAAATTACTTCATCGGGTTCTTTGTCAATTGGTAATTCCTGCACACTACAACCGGAAAATGATGGTTGCATCGTTACGCGGCTTTGACTGTTCAGCGCGGTAAATAATTTATAGGTTACCAATACAGGTTCACCAGTATAAACAGATTTACTGCTACTTAGTACCTGTACAAAAATATTTTTTGCAATGAGTTCTGCAGGGTTTTCATTTGGAGCAAGTCTTGGAACTTTTAATAGCGGATCATCCAGTGAAACCTGCGCATTCGAACAAAAAATTGCCAGGAGAAAAATAAAAAATAAACAAAGATTTTTAATATAGGAATGCATGTTCCACAAATATAGATGCATTCATAAAAAACTTTTCCGCCTATCGGTTAAGGATGGGTTAAAACAATTTTTTTATTTATTACTAAAAAGTTAGAATTCTGTAATTTTTGTTACCATTCATTTTACCAAATAAACTTAAGTTTGTCCAAAAATATTCTATGCCTTTTTATTCCCTCGATACAATCATCGATTTTTTAGATCCCGTTTGCCTTGTACAACATATGGAGGAGAATGGTTTCAGGAAAAACCAGCTGGGAAATGCAGTTAAAATTTATTGCGATCAATTTCCCGAAATCGAAAATGCAGATATTATTTTCCTGGGCTGTGGAGAATTTCGTGGTGAAGCGGGCGGAACTTTTAGTAATGATTCACCCAATGCAGTTCGCGAAGAATTTTATAATTTATACCAATGGCATGAAGACCTGGAAATCGCTGATGTGGGCAATATAAAAATGGGTGCAACTATGATGGATACGTATGCAGCCATGCAAACAGTGATCTCTGAATTATTACATCACGGAAAAAGAGTAGTAATTCTTGGCGGATCACATGATCTTACGATGGCGCAATATGATGTGTATGCCAAAGCTGAAAAAATAATTGAGCTGGCAAATGTGGATGCAAAAATTAATATTGACATGGAAAAACCAGCGCCGGCAGAAAATTTTTTAATGCAGGTGCTTACGACAGAACCTAATTTTGTACGGCATTATAATCATATCGGTTTTCAAAGTTATTATGTACATCCCCTTATGCTGGAAACTATTGATAAATTACGTTTTGATTGTTACCGCCTTGGAAAAATAAAAGAGAATGTAGAAGAAATGGAACCCGTGATTCGCAATGCCGCACTCTTTAGTTTTGATATTTCCGCGATACAATATTGCCATGCACCAGCGAATCGTTTTTCACCAAATGGTTTTACCGGCGAAGAAGCTTGTATGTTGATGCAGTATGCCGGCATGAGCCCCGAATTGACCACACTCGGAATTTATGGCTTTCGCCAAAATGATGATGTACAGGGCATTACAGCCAAACAAATCAGCCAGATGTTGTGGTATTTTATGGATGGTATTTATAAAGGTAAACAGGAATCATCCATGGAAAATTCCGGTGAGTTCAATGAATATAAAATTGCATTTGCGGATGTTGAAAGTTTTTTCCTGCAGAGCAAACGCACGGGAAGATGGTGGATGAAAATGCCGGATGGCAGGTTGATCGCGTGCAGTCACAATGATTATATTGTTTCCACGCAAAATGAAATTCCTGAACGATGGATGCGGGCGATGGAAAGAGGTTAGATGATTTGGGAATTTTTTTGGGTTTAATATAATTGAATGTTCTAATATATTGCTCGAATAGTTTTGCTAAGATCATTTATATCAACCTGAAATTATTAATATTTTGCAGTTAAATAAGGTAATAAGGTTGATTGCATTAAAATATTAGTTTCGTTATTAAGGTAATAAGGTTTGTTCTTTATTTTGCTATCAATTCCTGAAATTCCAAGGCAGATTGTCAGGAGACAACACGGTGGCGTACAACATAATTTTATTTGAAAATTTGTCCATATTAATACATCTATTTTATGGATAGGTTTAAAAAAAAGACTTCAACCTTATTACCTTAGTAACACTTTTTCTCTGAAATTTAATCTAACCTTATTAGTTTATTAAAGCGGAACCAAGTTTTATATTTTGTATTAATTCTAAACACCACTCAGACCGCTTGTCGAAGACGAGGTATCAGCAATGAACATTTTGATACCCAAAGTGTAGAACGTACAAGAGAGTGACACAAGGGACGATCACATGAAAAACAAATGCTGGTAACCAAAAATAAATCTTCTAAATTCCGCTGATATATTTCCTTACGCCATGTAAATTCACCAGCCACAAAACAACCAGCATCACCAAAGCGGCAATGATTGTAAATGGCGAAATGTAATGGCTGATGTAAATATGTTGTGCGCTTATTGCATTGGCAGCGAGATATTGAATCGCTGATAAAATGATCAATGCGATGGCAATAATAAAAATGTTTATAGGAAAAAAATGGCGCATTAAAAATTGTTGTAATTGTTTTGGTGCAGCACCTAATGTGACAAGTAATCGTATCTCTTCTTTGCAGGAAGCAATGGTGAGTTGAATGAATAATGTGAAAACCAATAAGGCGAATAATAACATCACGGCGCCGGTGATCCAGGAAATATTTACGACCACAGAAACAACTTCACGATACTTGCTGAACCTTGTTTTGTCGGCATCTGTGGTGAGTCCGTGTGCCTTCAAATAGCTTACCAGTAGCGGGTTTCCGGGATCAGTCGTTTTGATCACCACGCGGGAAGGTTGCGTTTCTGTGCCCGTTCCAAATTTTGCATTGGCCCATTCCATAAAAGTTTGCGGCACGAGTACGGAAGAAATCCGATCGCTGAAACCAACAACCTTTCCATAATAATCTTCACGGCCTTCGGATGTTTTAATATTAATTTGCACGGGCAAATTTTTCACGAGTTCCTGGCTGAGTTGCGGCAACCCGCGAGATGTAGCAAAACCAAAATTATACATGTCCAAAAAACTATTGGGAACAATCATAGGAATAAAATTGGATTGTTCATTCCAGGTCCAGTCAGGCGAACTGATATCGAGAAAAACATCGGGCACACTTTCAAAAAAAAGATCTGTATAAAATGGGATTTTATCGCTGACACTTTGAGCAGAAATTTTAAAACGGCTTGGCGTAAGCACACCAACAGCATCCACAAATGGTTGTGATTTTAAATCACTGATATCTTTTTCACTGAGTGTTGTAGCGCCGAGAGTTTGATCGTTCACGACTTTATTAATAAGCAAAAAATTTGCTACGCTGTCCTGGTTTGTTTTTCCGTATAAAAGATCATTGTAATTACTCTGCAACTGCACTGCCAATAATATCAGCAGCATAGCCACAGACATGCCCGCCACAGCCATGAAAAAACGGAAACGGCCTGTGCCGGTTTTAATTAATTTTTTTAAAAGATCATTCAGCATAAAAATTATTTCCTGCTTATAAATCCAATTTTATTGAATAGGGAAAATGATCATCATCTTCTAAATCCGTGAGCAAAAAACCTGCTTTTCTTTTTTCACATTCTTCATGGATCAGCGCAACTGCTTTCGAAATATTTTCCTGGTCAAGATGACTAAAAGGTTCATCCATGATCAGCCATGAAAAAGGTTGCATAAGCGCCCGGACAATGGCGATGCGTTGTTGTTCGCCGTAACTGCAAATGCCCGCAGGCTGTGATAAAATGGGTAAAATATTTAAACGCGCCGCCATTTCATCAATCTTATTTTCTTCATAAAAAGGTGTTTGCAAAACACGGTTGAGGTTGATATTTTCCCGTGCAGATAAATTGGGGAAAAGCCGAAGATCCTGGAAAATAATACTAAAAGTTTGCTGGCGAAAACCCGCGAGTTTTTGCGCATCAATATTTTTCAAATTTTCATTTCCCCAAGAAATTTCGCCTTCATAATCCTCGCGCAATTTGTATAATAAATGTACGAGCGTTGTTTTCCCCGAACCACTGGGCGCTTTGAATTTTATATATTCTCCTGCATTCCATGTAAGCTCTTTTCCCCAAACACCGGACGGCCTTTGCAGGAATTGTTCTTTTAAAGGAATGGGCAATAAATTTTTTAATTCAATTTGCATTCGCTAATTCCGGCACTTTTATAAAAGTGATTTATAGCATGAAAAAATAATTTTCATTATGGTTTTATCATAGAAGTATCCGTCATTGGCAGCTGCATAGAATCAATATCTACCATGCCGCCTTTTTCCATATTATCCATTTTATGTTTCATTTCCATGGCCGATGCCGCGAAATAATGAATCATTGTTACCAGGCTATTTTCTTTATCATTCATGGTATATAATTCCATGTGGCTTGTCACTGAATTCCCTTCCATTTTATCAGCCGTAGCTCGGAAATCTTTAAAGGTTGATTTTGCCAGTGTCATCATTTCCATGCTGGAAGAATCAGCCGGAACCTGTTGCATTAATTTATTAATATCTATAAACATTGACATTGGTTTCCCTGCAGCATCATTGCTGACATCTTTCGGAATGGATGCATTTCCTTTACCTGCCAAATATTGTTGCACCATGGAATCACTGTTGCCCATGATCAAATTTTTTCCATTCATCAGCCAGCCTGTGCCGCGCAAATCTTTTGGTAAATATTGTCCGTTCACCTGGTCCATAATCCCTTTGGCAGCAAGGGCTGCAGCGATTTTATTGTAAGCAGCAACATCGGCAATTTTTGCATTAAAAATATAATGCAGTTCGGGTGAATTGTAATTGATTTTTTCACCGCCAATGTCCATCGTATTTTGTTTCATACTAAAATCAGACATTATGAATGTCATATCGCCCGTAAAAGCTTTGGCTATATCATCCAGTGTAATTCCAGAGTTCGCCAGGAATTGATTAGCCGTAGATTCCACGCCGGCATATTTGATGATGTCCAGTAAAACTTTCGGATTAAATGAAAAAGACATATAGCCGTTTATCGCGGATGGATATTGTGTAACCATACTCATATCTGCGGCGGTTGAAGGATATTTTTTGAGAATATCTGCGAGGTCTTTTCCCATATATGCTTTCACAGTTGCCACAGCTTTACCGTCTTCAAAATTAACTGTGCCGGCAGTATGCGTGCCTTTAAAAAGATCGGCCATTTTTGTCATGCCCACGAAAGGAATGGAACTAACAACACCTTCAGAATTTGTCCAGTACAAAATATCTGCCTTCTCTTTCATGAGTGTTTTAAAATCATCAATATCTGCAACGCTTTCTTCTTTTTTCAAATGCATCATTTGATCGAGCGCAGCTAAAGAAGTTTTGCCATCATTCGGAGCAACCTGTGATGCATCGTTTGCTACCTGTGGTGAGCTATACACAAGTATCGCCACATCTTTATTCCAGCCAATGGCCAGTTCATTATTTAAAACAGTATAGGAATAATTATCTTTTTGCAGAACAGGAGAAACATTCTGTTGTGATTTAATATAGGTTTCAAATTTCGATGCGTCTTTCATGCCCGCAACGAGTCCGGTCGTAACGTTTTGGCCGGACATCATGGAGCCGCTCATTTTTACATACACAAAAAAATGGTCTTCAAAGTCAATACCTGCTTCAGACATTTTCGCCATTTGTTTTTTCATTTCTTCCGACTTTACCGGGTCTGCATTTTTGAGCATACTGGCAAATAGAGAATCCCAGTTGATGTTACCTTTCTTGCATTTTTCGGCGAGCCGGCCTGTATTAAAATCCGCCACCATGAAAGCATCTTTGGGAATAAATTCCGCCTGTTTAGGAACGGATGAAGAACAGGATACTACGATCGTTGCAATGCAAGCGAAAAGAATAAAATGAAACAAACGCTTCGTCATAATTTGGTTTTTTAAATGAGGTTGTAAAAATAGGGGAGAAATTTGGAAAAACTAAAAGCTAACAGTTAAAAGCTAAAAGCTGTGAGATGTCAGCAGAAACCTAAAAACGAACAGGTAAAAGATAACAGTTGAAAGCCAGGAATTGGTTCAGAACTTTTCACTGTTCGCTTCAGTATAAATTTATTTATTGAGGAATGGAAAGGGGATTGATTTTATTTAGGATGTGGTGATTTAGGATTTAGGATTTTTTATAAGTACATAGTTGAAAATTTCGTTTCGGCTATTTAAGAGTTTAGAAATCAAATGGTCGGATTTTATTTGAAGAAATAACCCGTTCTTATTCATTGTTTCCAACAAATAAAAATGAGTTATAAAAATTCAAATTGAAAATGAGAAAATAATCTCGCCAATGCCTGGTCTCCTGACCAGCATTTATCGAAATCAAAAAATCTTAACCTTATATTCTTTTCAATATCCAGCTTCGGCTCACTTCGGCGTCGCTCAGTGCAAGTCGCTCAGCCAACAGCATCACTTTCGCTAACAATTTACAATTAACCATTAACAATTATTCCCTGATCAATTTCAGCCTCACGATTTTATCTTGTTGCGCTACTTGCACAAAATAAGTTCCTTGCGCCAGCGCTCTGATGTTCAATGTTGCAGAACTGCTTTGTGTAAAGTTTTGACTTGAAATTTCTCTGCCTTGCATGTCGGTGATTTTAATAACAGCGTTTATATTTTTATTTAAACCTTTTATCGTTACCGTATTATTTGCGGGATTTGGATAAAGGGAAATAACTCCATTATCATTGAACACTACTTTTACAACCGGGCTGAATGTATTGGTACCATTGATTGCGTTTTCCCTTATGCGATAATAGTTGATACCATCCAAAGGATTTTTATCAGTATAACTATAATTGCTTGCTACGCCTTTTGCAGGGAGAGTATTGATACTAACATAATTATTTGCATTACCACTTCTTTCAACTGTAAATGATTTTGTACCGCTTTCATTGAGTGTTTGCCAGGCGATGGTGATGGCATCTTTGTTTTGTGTGGCTTTTACTTCTTTGAAGTTGGCGGCGAGAACATTGTCTCCATTGTAGCGGGCAAGAAGCAGATAAGATTGACCACCTATGGGAGGATTGGAAAAACCAGTAACTAAAATTTTCCCATCAGTTAATACGTGTACATTATTTCCAAGAATTGATGATGGAGAATTTGAAGTGGTTGTAATTCCATTTTCCCCAAAATCCTGATCAAGACTGCCATTTGGCAGGTACCGTACTAATAACAGGGGCCATTCTGCAGTATTAGCATTATAACCTGTTGTGAGGATTTTGCCATCAGGTTGTAAAGTTATATCATAGCTTTTCACAGCCTTGTAATCGAAATAGGGAGTTATTACTCCTCCATTTTCCCCAAAACCTGTATCAACTGTTCCGTTTGAATTAAAACGGCATAGTGCCATAAGATATTCGTTCAAACCGCTGGTACCTGTGCATACAATTTTGCCATCCGGTTGTAAAACCATTGCTATCATTTCTGTATACCAATATTCCGGCAATCCTACACCAAAAATAAATTGCGCAATTCCGTTCGTTCCAAAACCTGCATCTACACTTCCATCCGAATTAAAACTTTCTAACTGGTAAGACGGATGCTCATCATATACTTTATACGTACTACCAATTACTAACCTGCCATCCGGCCTTAAAACTAGTGAAGTTGAATTAATGTCCGTTGTATGATGAGTAATAACTATTCCACCCACACCAAAACTTGGGTCAAGACCACCATCAGGCATCAGGCGATAGATAAAAGTGCGCCTTTCATCATAAATATTTTTTCGAACATCGCCACTAACAACAATCTTACCATCTGCTTGTATAACAATACCAGTAGGAGCGTTAAGTATATCCATCATTACTGTATCTCTTCCCTGGTAGCCAAAACTGCTGTCCAATGAGCCATCTGTATTACAACGAAAAATACATGATAAATAATTTCCGGGTACAGGCTGATATTGAGCTGTACAAACTATCTTACCATTGCTTTGCAATGCAAAATAATTTCTAAAGGATATAAGCCCATTAATATAAATATATGTTCTCCCTTTATTTCCGAAACTTTCATCAAAACTACCATCCGGGTTAAAACGATCAATTGATTTATTTATACCATACACTAAAATTTTTCCATCGTTTTGAATTAAGGATCTATTTTGCTGACTTGTAATTGAATCAGAAATTATAAGTCCACCATTTCCAAAAGTTGGATCAAGTGTTCCAATCTGTGCATTTAATTTTTGATTAAAAAAAACGAGTAGGATAAAAAATGCTATGATTGTTTTGATATTTTTCACGTGTGAAATATTTTAAATGTTTAATAAATTATTTTCCAATCGAACATGGCTATTTTTATTAAACTAAATGTAACATCATTTTTTTGTTGAACCAAAAAACAATGAATAGAAATATAACATCATCCTCCCGCCAATGCTGCCCGCCCATGCTGGTCGCCTGACCAGCATGTACCGAAATCAAAAAATCCTAAATCCTACATCTCCAAATCCTACATCAATTTACTCCTTCAACTCCGGCTTCGACTCCGCTCAGCCGGCATCACTTCATTAACAATTTACCATTAACCATTCACAATTATTCCCTTACATCCCAAATCCAAAACTAAACTCCGGGCAAACCGTCACCGGCAATTTTCCTGCTGCTTTAAATTTTCCCATAAGCCAGTCAAAAGCCGCGCTTTGAAAAATGGCATCATCTTCATAACAGGCAACCAAATTTTTTGCTGCGCAAAAATTGCCAATGGCATACGGGTTTCCAAAAGCCATCGTGAGTATTGGTGTTGAAACTTGCTCCTGCATTGATTTTGCAAGCATGATGGCAGATGGGGAAATACCAAAATTATTCGCGGGATATTTTGCATAGCCATGCAAACCAATAATTACCAAATCATACTTTCTATTCAATGATTTTATTAAACGCAATGCATACAAACTGTCTTTTCTATAATTAAAATAAAAAGTGTTTGCATGCAAACTGTCTTTTAATAATTTACCCAATGTGTTTTCTACTGAATCGCCCAGGGCGATATACGCGATCTTTAATTTTTTAGTGAGTGGAAAAATTGTATTGTTATCCAATCTTAAAACAGTCAGTGATTTTTCTGCAACTGCTTTGCGAAATGCAGGAACTTTTTTATTCAGATCAACCGCCAGGTTTTGTAATACCACAGGTTTCCAATCAGCAAGACCTAAATTATATTTTGCGATCAGCACTTTTTTTACACGCGCTTCAAAATCTTTTTCAGTGATTTTTCCACTTTTTAATGCGGCTAAAATTCCATCAATACTTGCCGGCACATCCTGCGGAAGACAAAGCATATCATTGCCCGCTAGTATGGACTGCACAGCACCTTCAGCGCCCGGATAATATTTTGCAAGGCCCTGCATATCCAGTGCGTCCGTGAAAGTGATGCCTTTAAATCCGAGACTGTCGCGCAACAAAGTTGTTACATTTTTATACGACAAAGATGTTGGTAAATGTGTGGTTGTATCTATCGCGGGAATACTCAAATGCGCGACCATCATACTGCCGACACCAGCGTCAATCATGGCTTTGAAAGGAATGAGTTCCAGCGAATCGAGTTGCGCCATGGATTTATTAATCACCGGCAGATCTTTATGCGAATCAACGGACACATCACCGTGACCGGGAAAATGTTTGGCGCAAGCCATAATACCTGCGTCCTGCATACCTTTCATAATTTTCACACCAAAGAGCGCCACTTTATTTTTGTCTTCACCAAAGGAGCGCACATTGATCACCGGGTTCGCGGGATTATTATTGATGTCAACCACCGGCGCATAATTAACCTGTATGCCCATTCGTTTGCATTGTTCTCCAATGGCATTACCAATTTTATAAATAAGCGCCGTATCACTGATCGCACCGAGTGTGAGCTGATCAGGAAATTTCATGATACTGTCCGGCATACGCATACCCATACCGGTTTCTGCGTCTATGCAAAACATGATTGGTGTTTTTGCAACGGTTTGAAAATGGTTAATGATGGATGCTTGTAGTTCCGGTCCACCCTGGAAAAGGCATACCGCGCCGATATTATATTGCTGAATATAATTTTCCACTTCTGCTGTATGAAAAATAATACTGTCACCTTTTTTTTCAGATAAACGCAACACGAATAATTGTGCGACGCGCTGTGCCGGCGTTAATGATTGATACACGCTATCAGCCCAAAGCCCAGCCGGTGAATGGTCTTGAGTGTTTGAATTTTCATTGCATGAAAAAATTAAACTACTAAAAAGAAATAAAAATAGGATGCGGCGCATTGGATTATTTTTTTGCAATGTAAATTATTTAAAAAATAGTTAACTGTAGATGTAAATAAAATTAAGCATAAATAGAAACGCTTATAATATGTAAAATTTTCGGTAAGGTGACCAGGAAAAGTGAAAGTATCGATCCGTGACAATACTGATCAAAAGATGAAATATGAGATGAACATATATTCGATTGGAACCATGTCCCGGAGGGACATCTTATGGGTAGCAGAGTTAACAAATTTAGAATCGTTCCGGAGGAACGTTTTGTGTTCGCATCTGAGATAAAAGGATTACAATATCCTAAAACCCTTTTGTGTAACAACCTGGCACAATGCGTTCCTCCGGAACGCTTTTTAAAACAATTAATAATTCTCTACCCACAAAATGTTCCGCTGGAACATTTAAAATGAAATCACTTCAATTAGCAAATTATTTTATCTCTTTAATATAAATATGAATTTCATGCGGCGCAGATTCATTGCCTCCAAAATATGGAAACAATTTATACCCCACTGCATTTTTCCCTTTTGCAGAACGCGGCATTGACATCGATTTTCCATTCACGGAGAAAATATATTCGTTACCGGAAACTTTAATTTCACAGGTATCAAAACCATTCAGAGAAATATTCGTAATTTCTTTGAAAGAACGCATACCATTATTATAACAATACGCAGTTAATTGCAAACTATCATTGAGCCAGCGCCAGCCGAAACGCGCGCTGAAGCTATGATGCATAGAAAAATTATCTGAGAAGCCATATAATTTATTAATGTCCCGCCGGTCTTTTTTTCCTGTATTCATATAGATCGCGCTACTGTCGAAATGCACGATGAACTTCAAATTTTCTCTGTCAAAAAAAACAAATGGATTGGGAACGGGTTTTTGTTTGCCTGCTGTAATTGTATATTTTACAAAACCATCTTCAGCCAATAATTCATCATTGGTTTTCGCAGCAGTTAATTGCGTGGTTTTGCAACTATTGAAAATTATAAGGAGTGATATAAAAATTAAAAACCCGCGCATGTATAATTTTTGTTTTAAAATATTCAAACAAAAATACAATGTATAGTTTCTAAATAAGTTTAAAATAATTAAGTTCGTAACATGTTAGTTCTATATGCAAATACTATGGTTTATGTGGTTATAAAAAAATTACAAAAAAACCCCGAAGGGGTGATATACTTATAGAAATAAAATTCAGAATTTAGATGAACCCTGGAAGGGTGACATTATTTTATTTAATTCAATGTCTTCATTTGTATGCCACCCCGCTGGGGTTTTAAATGTTTTGATTGCTCTTTTTTTTATAATATTATCACCCCGTTGGGGTTGTTGGAACAAAAAGTGAAGAACTGGAATAAGTGATCATTCTCAAAACATAGGACAAAGCCTTGTCTTTGAAATGCGTTATGGAAATGCCTTTGCAAATACAATTTAAATAAACTAAAAAATAACTTATTGCGCCATCATCGCTTCTTCTTTTCTAGTGTCCGATTCGATCACGCCATCACGCAGTCGCACAATGCGTTTCGCGAAGGATGCGATCTCTTCTTCATGCGTTACCAGTATCACCGTATTGCCGCTGCTTTGTATTTTACTAAAAATTTCCATCACCTCATCACCGGTTTTACTATCCAGGTTTCCTGTGGGTTCATCCGCTAATAAAATAGAAGGATTGTTGATCAATGCACGGGCAATGGCAACACGCTGAATTTGTCCGCCACTCATTTCATTGGGTTTATGATGGCTCCTGTCTGAAAGGCCTACTTTTTTTAAAGCTTCCATCGCACGTTCCGTTCTTTCTTTTTTTGAAATGCCTGCATAGATCAACGGCAATGCCACATTTTCCGCGGCAGTTAATCTTGGTAATAAATTAAATTGCTGAAACACAAATCCAATTTCCAAATTGCGCACATCCGCGAGATCATCGTCAGACATTTTACTTACATCCTGGCGGTTTAAATAATATTCCCCGGTAGTTGGCGTATCAAGGCATCCAAGGATATTCATCAATGTACTTTTTCCACTTCCACTCGGACCCATTAATGCGACATATTCATTTTGCATAATATCCAGCGAAATGGATTTTAAAACCGTCAGGGAATTATCTCCCATGTGGTAAGTCTTTACAATATTTTCAAGCCGTATGATTGGTTCCATAAATTTTTTTTATTACTTTTCTATACCGGGTTTTTGTACTGCTTTAGGTGCTGTAAAATAAGGTGTCACAGAGCCTGCCGCATTTTGTAAAGCCGCTTCATTGGAAATCATTTCACCTGGTTCGTCATCGCGGAAAATATTTTCCGCATCGGTAATATACATCAGGGGTTCTACGCCTTCAGTATCCAGTTCATTCAACTTTTCCACGAAACCGATCATCTGTTGCAAGTCCTCCCGTATTTGCAATTTTTCCGCATCATTAAAATATAATGCAGATAGTTTTGCCAGTTTTTCCACTAAAGCATCATTTACTTCCATTGGCACGAAAGTAAAAAACAACGGGCTAATTATGGTTTAAAAAAAGTAGCAACGGTTAAAATACGTGGTGGTTGTACCTGGCGGTATTGTAAAATAAACCGTTAATGTTTGTCCGTCTCATACAAAAAATGTTATTTACAAGCGTATGAAACGGATTCCTATAAAAATATTTGTAGTGGAAGATGATGAACTCTATCGTTCATTGCTCGTGCATATTCTTTCATTAAACCCGGACTATACGGTGAAAGCTTATGCAGATGCGGCTTCTTTCTACAAAGATTTACCACAACAGCCGGAGGTCATCACGCTGGATTATAATTTACCGGACGCAACGGGCGATACTGTTTTGGATAAAGTTTTAAAGGAAAGCCCGCAATCAAAAGTGATCTTTATTTCTGCAAAAGAAGATATCAAAATTGCGATCAATTTGTTTAAAAAAGGCGTGTATGATTATATCATTAAGGATGAAGACATGCAGCAACGGCTTTGGATATCCGTACAAAATTTACATGAAAATCTTTTATTGAAAAAAGAGGTGGCTATATTGAAAAATGAAGTAGAGAAAAAATTGAATTTGCAACATGCTATTATCGGGCAGAGTGAAGGCCTGAAAAAAGTTTTGGAATTAATGCATAAGGCGGCTCAGGTAAATATTACTGTTTCTATCACCGGCGAAACAGGAACAGGAAAAGACCTCGTTGCCAAATCATTGCACCATGCATCACAACAAAAAGATTTTCCTTTTGTGGCGATTAATGTGGCAGCCATTCCGCATGACCTGTTAGAAAGTGAATTGTTTGGACATGAGAAGGGAGCCTTTACCGGTGCGGCTTCCAGGCGAGTGGGCAAAATGGAAGAAGCACAAAACGGCACTTTATTCCTGGATGAAATTGGTGATATGGATTTGAATATGCAGGCAAAATTATTACGTGCTGTGCAGGAAAAAGAAATCACGCGTGTGGGTGGAAATGAGGTGATCAAAATAAATGTGCGCATCATCGTGGCTACGCATCGAAATTTGTTGCACGAAGTAAAAAAAGGAAAATTTCGGGAGGACTTATATTATCGTCTTTTGGGATTGAATATTTATTTACCGCCTTTGCGCGAACGTAGCAGCGATGTTATTTTATTGGCCAATTATTTCATGGAATCTTTTTGTAAAGAAAATAGTATTTCTAAAAAACATTTAGGCGTTGAAGCAAAAAAGAAATTATTGCAATACCATTTCCCCGGTAATATCCGGGAACTTAAATCAATGATCGAACTGGCCTGTGTGCTCGCAGAAAATGATGAAATCGAACCCGGTATTATTCAATTACAAGACTCCACGCATTCCATTTTTACAGGCACAGGGAATACAACATTAAAAGAATATAATGAAAAATTAGTGGAACATTATTTACAGATATATGATAACGATATAATGACCGTGGCGCAAAAGCTCGGCATCGGAAAAACCACTGTTTATAGGATGATCCAGCAAAAACGTATTCATCTTTCATCAAACCGAAATGGTGATGAAACCTGAAAATAGTCCATTATATGATCTTACAAGCCTGCAGGAACAAACAGGAAATGATGATGATTTTTTACATCAAATGGTTCTTTTATTTATTCAGCAAACGGCTGAGAATTTAATAAAAATAAATAGGGCCATTCAACAAAAAGATTGGACAGATATTCACTTTGCGGTGCATAAAATGAAATCCGCCATCAATCTTTTTTGTATCAAAAGTTTACAGCAAATCATTGTAGAAACAGAAGAACTTTCTTTGCAGAAAACAAATGAAAAAAAATTAATATAAAATTTGAAGTTGATTGAACAGGTTTTAAATGAATGTATGCTACAATTAAAATCGGCATTTCATATTGAGTAACTTTTGTTGCTGCGATCTGCCTGGATTACTTTTATTTAAAAGAAAATTGATAAATTAAATTCATCTTTGCGAAAAATTATTCAATGCTTTACGTTGGCTATGCAGCATGTATTTTGATCGGCTTTTCACTAGGACTCATTGGTGGCGGCGGTTCTATTCTTACCGTGCCTGTTTTGGTTTACCTGTTTCATCTCGATCCTGTTTTATCCACAGCATATTCTTTATTCATTGTCGGAAGTACAAGCCTGGCGGGCGGTGCACGCTTTTATCCAAAAAAATTAATTGATTTCCAGGCCGTCTGGATGTTTGGTATTCCTTCTATTATTACTGTTTTATTAACACGAAAATATTTATTGCCGGTAATCCCTGATACCATTTTCAGCGTTGGGAATTTTGTATTGAATAAAGGCACTTTACTCATGCTCATTTTTGCACTGCTGATGTTTGTTTCGGCATTGCGCATGATCCATCAAAATAAAATTGAAGAAAAACCAGGCGAAAAAAAATCCAATTACTTGTTTTACCTGGTGATGCAGGGATTTTTTGTGGGTATCGTAACAGGCTTATTGGGAGCCGGCGGCGGTTTTTTAATTATTCCTGCATTGGTTTTATTAATGAAGATACCAATGAAAAAAGCAGTGGGCACTTCACTGGTCATCATTGCCATCAATTCCTTATCGGGATTTATTTTCAGCCTTAGTTCCATACAGGTCGACTGGCCTCAATTGCTTACTATTACAGGCATTGCGATCGTTGGAGTTTTATTGGGCATTTCATTCTCAGATAAAGTTTCACCTGCTTCACTTAAAAAAGGTTTTGGCTGGTTTGTTTTAGCCATGGCTTTTTATATAATCATCCGCGAATTGTTTTTATAATTTTTTGTGTAAAAAAAATCCCTCCTTGCAAACAAGGAGGGACACACACAACAAAAGCCCGGGTATATTTTTTAATCGGGTTTTTTCCCGTCCAGAAAAGTATTGATGCTGGAAATATGCACTTCATCTTTTTCATCTTTTTTCACCGTGTATTTGCTATAAAATTGCTCCACGGATGTGAGTGTATTTCCAAACAATTCCATGTTCCTGCGTACATACGCCGGTACAGATTCAAAATCACTGGAAGCCTCTTTGGAATTCATATTAAATGAAAGATTACGCAGTTTATGAATCCGCTCTGCGGCTCTTTTTTTCTGGTCTTCTTCTTCATTCAATGGTGCATCCAAATTTTCAGAAACGATTTCCTTTTCATTTTCTAAAATCGTTTTTGGCTTTTCCTGCACTTCATCTTTAATAATTAATTCCAATTGAATCTCTTCTTCAAATTGTTCAAAAGGATCTTTAGCAGGAATATTTTTTTCTGCTTCTGCTTCCTGTTTTACCTCAGCTATTTTCTCTTTTTTATCCGCAGGCATATTTGCATAAATATTCTTTGGCTTTGAGAAAATATTCAACGGAATGGTCACAGGTTCTTCATGGAAAATAATTTCCTCCGGTGAGGTTTCTGCTTTGATCTCTTCAGCCGGAATATTATTTTCTTCCATATCATCCTGCAGCAATTCAAATAAAACAGGTTGCTCATCCTTTTTATTATCGGGTATTTTTTCTACCGGATTTTCCATTTCCGCTTCTGAAATACTTGGCGCATAGATATCTTTTTCAGCAACAACTTCTTCTGTTTTTGCATTTAAATCAAATATCTTTTTCTCCTCATTTTCTACGCCCAATGTCATTACGATTTTCTCTGCCGGCTTTTCTTTTACTTCTTTATTTTTTATTTTAGAAAATGGATCCTTATGCTCAAAACCAGTAGCAACGAGGGTTATACCAACTTTCGCATCCAATGAAGCATCATACCCCATCCCCACGATCACGTCGGTATTATCACCAGCCTGTAATCTCAAATGGTTATTTATGATCTCCACTTCATCCATGGTACATTCATGTTCGCCTTCGGCACTATTGATATTAATGAGTATCCATTTCGCACCGCGGATATCACTGTCATTTAATAAAGGTGAATTCAGTGCTTCTTCAATTGCGCGTTGTGCCCTGTCTTCTCCATCTACAGCTGCGCTGCCCAAAATGGCTACACCGCCATTTTTCATCACGGTGCAAACATCTGCAAAGTCAACGATGATATGGCCACGGCTGTTGATAATATCCGTGATACATTTTGCAGCAGTCGCCAATACATTATCAGCTTTACCAAATGCTTCCTTCATTTTTAAATTGCCATATTGAATTCGCAATTTATCATTACTGATCACGAGCAATGTATCTACAAAAGGTTCTAATTCCTTGATGCCGGCTTCTGCCTGTACCATCCTGCGCGGGCCTTCAAAACCAAATGGTGTGGTAACAATGGCAACCGTAAGTATGCCTAGTTCCCTGCAAATTTTTGCAATGATCGGAGCACCACCAGTGCCTGTGCCACCGCCCATACCTGCGCAGATGAATGCCATTTTTGTATTCACTTCAAGAATACTTTTTATTTCTTCCAAAGATTCTTCGGTCGCATGTTTTCCAACTTCAGGATTTGCACCTGCACCAAGGCCTTGTGTAAGATGTGGCCCGAGCTGGATTTTATTCGGCACCTTGCTTTGGTCCAGTGCCTTGGAGTCTGTATTACAAATTATAAAGTCAACACCTTCTATGTCTTCTGCAAACATATAGTTTACGGCGTTGCTTCCTCCGCCACCCACACCAAGTACCTTGATGATGGATGATTTTTGCTTTGGGATATCAAAGTGAATCATAATTTTAAAATTTAAAGTGGGTAAGTAAGTAAGTTTAATAAAAAATAAAAAAGTGTATTGCTGGTTTATTTGATTTCTATATCTCCGTCTTCCTTAAAAAGTTCAATAAGGCTGACTTTGAATTTTTCCCAAAATGTAGAAATGCTTTTGCGTTTCTTTATATCTACAACTTCTTTCTCGGAAGTTCGATCTACTGTATCAATTGCTTCTTTTAGAAGTGTATCTGGCACATGTACATTCCGGGTTTTACTGTCAAACTCTTTTCGCTTGTTTTCATAATCGTCATAACCTTTTAAAATAAGCCCGATACAAGTTGAATACATAGGTTTTTTAAGTTCATCAATATGGTTGGCCGCAAGATGTTCATTCGGCAAACCAATACGTGCATTTAATCCTGTTGTGTATTCAGTGAGCTGCAATAAATGTTTCAATTGCGAACCGCCACCGGTTAAAATAATTCCACCGTTTAATGCACGGCTATCAAGCCCAACTTGTTTTAAATGATACGTTACAAATTCCAAAATTTCACTCATGCGTGCCTGGATAATTGCAGCAAGATTTTTTACACTGATCTCTTTTGCAGGCATACCTTTTAAACCCGGTATGGTAATAAAAGCATTCGCTTTTGCTTCATCTTCGAGCGCGCTGCCAAACTGTACTTTCATGGCTTCTGCCTGGCTTTTCAAAACACCAAGACCATGACGTATATCAGAAGTAATATTTTCTCCACCAAATGGAATGACCGCTGTGTGTTTTAAAATGCCTTCATAAAAAACAGCGAGATCACTTGTGCCGCCACCAATGTCAAGAATTGCAACACCGGCTTCCATATCAATATTACTCATCACCGCGGAAGAAGATGCAAGTGGTTGCAACACGAGATCTTTTGTTTTCAAACCACTTCTTTCAACAGCGCGGTTAATGTTGCGGATCGCATTACGGTCACCGGTAATAATGTGAAAATTGGCGCCAACTTTTACACCATTATAACCAACAGGATCTTTTATGTTTTGATAATTATCCACGTGAAAATCCTGTGGAATAACATCAATGATCTGGTCACCTGCGGGAATAAAAGTTTTACGCTGGTTCTCAATTAAAATATCCAATTCCCAGCGTTGAATTTCTACGTCAGAATCCTGGCGCACAATGTCACCGCGGGTTTGCAGGCTTTTTATATGATGGCCTGCAACACCTACGTACACCTCGCTGATATCGAGTTCGCTGTTGCTTTCCATACAATTTTGTAAAGCCTGTTTAATGGCTTTGATCGTTTGATCAATATTCAATACCTGGCCATGTTGTACGCCGATGCTGTTCGCACGGCCAAAGCCAAGTATTTCGAGCTTGCCATACTCGTTTTTTCTGCCGGCAATCGCGGCAATCTTTGTGGTGCCTATATCAAGGCCCACAATGATGGGAGCTTCATTTTCATTCATAATTTACGGTTTTTGTGTGTGTATTAGAAAATCTTTGTTTATTCATTTGTTGGTTTTTTTAAAATTGCTTTTGGAATTTTTTTATCAACTTTTTTATTACTTATTTTTTTTGTTTGATTATTTATTTTCACCGGTACTGTCGTATTTTTTTTAGCCATTGGTGCTTTCATCACTTTCGCCGTATCCAACGTTTTAACAGGTGCTGCGAAAACAGTATCCGCCAATACATTTTTTAATTTACTCTGACTGTTGGCAAATAATTTCAATGCGAGGGAAGTATCAGCAACAGCATTGTATGCACCCCTTCTGGAAGCTACTACCTGTCCTGAAAATTCTACATTGATCGTTGAATACTTTTCAAACCCCAATGTTTTCCAGGCTTGCTGGTAAAATGCCATCAAAGCCTGGAATTTTTCACCGAGGTTATCCGCGTTGCCGAGTATGATTTGCTGGTCACCCAGGACAGGAATTAAAATAAATTTCCCACCTGTTGAAATATCTACTTGCGCAGTTTGTGCCATCCAAAAACTATCTGCCGAAATATATGTGGCAATTTTTTTCACCTGCTGCATGAGTAAACTATCCGGCACAGACAATTTATTTTTATCGGAAGGAAATGATGTAAATAAAATTAATCGCGCAGGCATAGTTGATAGTGCAGGCATTTTAGTACAGGCAGTATCTATATAAAAAGAATTTCCTGAAACTGTGAAAACCCTTGCCAGTGGCGTTCTTAAGATAATCTCTGCATGCAATATTTGTTTGTTATCTACAAAAACTTCTGCTTTTTTTATCCAGGGATTTCTTTGAAGTTGCTGTTCTATATTATTTAAATTCACCGTACTTAATTCCACTCCTTGCTTTACTCCATTTTTTTGCAGCAATGCATTTACATCGGCTTCTTGTATAAACGCTGCACCACTTGCCGGTTGAATATTAATGACAACACCAGCTGTAGTAAGCCCGTTTTTTGCGCGCATGGCAGCAATCAATAAACTCACAGAGGCTATTGCTAATAAAGACCAAATAATATTTCTTACAACCTTTTTCATTTTCTACACATCCTGTTTTTTTTCTTGCATCAAAATATTTTTTATTGTTGGTAACAACATATCAATATCACCTGCACCGGCGGCTACCAGTAAACCCGGTGAAGTATTTTTAATATATTCCAGCAACTCATTTTTTTCCATCAATGATTTATTCTTTGAAATCATTTTATTTAAAATCAGTTCGCTACTCACGCCTTCAATGGGTTTTTCCCGCGCTGGATACAAAGGCAATAAAATCGCTTCATCAGCCTGGTCAAGGGTTTGCGCGAATTCATTGGCCAAATCTTTTGTCCTGCTATACAAGTGTGGCTGGAAAACCAATACACATTTTTTATTTGGATACAATTCTTTCACACCAGCGATCAACACGCGCAACTCTTCCGGGTGATGTGCATAATCATCAATAAAAATATTTTCAGAATTATTCAGTATAAATTCAAATCGTCTTTTTACACCTTTGAAAGATTGAATTGCATCTTTGATTTTTTCATTGTCAATTTCGAGACATTTTGCGATCGTGATTGCAGCCAATGCATTTTCAATATTATGACGGCCGCCCATATTGAGTTGAAAACCGCTAATGATTTCACCCCGATAATTTACATCAAATGTGTAAGCGTGTTCACCAACCTTAATGTTCATAGCGTTGGTATCCGACTGAACATTCTCAATGGCATATGTAAACTTATTGGTAGCATGCAATTCATTTGCTTTGCGCAAATTTTTTGGAGAAATGAGACAGCCATTCTTTTTTACTTTAGCAGAAAATTCTATAAAGGCATCTTCAACTGCTGTAGCTGTTCCATAGATATCAAGATGATCGGCATCCATTGCCGTGATCACAGCAATATCCGGTGAAAGTTTTAAAAAGCTCCGGTCATATTCATCCGCTTCTATTACAAAAACATTTTTTTCATTGTGCCAGAAATTAGTTTGATAGTTTGCTGAAATGCCACCCAGGAAAGCATTACAGCCGAAACCTGAATTTCTCAATATATGTGCGGTAAGTGTACTGATGGTTGTTTTTCCATGCGTACCTGCGATACAAATATTAAAACCATCTTTAGTAATTCCCTGCAAGACTTCACTTCTTTTAAAAAGCAGTAATTGATTTTTTGTACAAAAAACAAATGCAGGTGAATCGGCCGGAACAGCCGGTGTATAAATCACAAGTCCTATGTTTTGAATATTTTTTATTTCTTCCTCGTTATAGTGTACAAGCATTCCTTCATTCACTAAAGTTTTCGTGAGTGGAGTTTCTGTGCGGTCGTATCCGGCAACTTCTTTTCCCAATGATTTAAAATACCTCGCCAGTGCACTCATACCAATGCCACCAATGCCGATGAAATACACAACGTGCAAATTTTTATCGCATAATATTTCATTGATATTCCTCATGCAATATTGTTTTTATCTTTTCCGGATAAATATTTAAGAATCTCTGTTGCAATAATTTCATTGGCATTATACACAGCCAGTTTGCCAATATTTTCACTTAGTTCCTTTTGCAATTTTTCATCATTAGCCAGTCTTGTTATCTCTTTGAAAAGTTTGGTATTTGCTTCGTCATTTTTTACCAGCAATGCTGCATTTTTTTCCACGAGGTATTGCGCATTTTCAAACTGGTGATTTTCTGCTGCATAAGGATATGGAACAAATATTACAGGCTTTTTAGTAACACATAATTCTGCAACAGACATTGCGCCAGCCCTTGATACCACTACATCTGCGCATGCATACGCTTTATCCATGTGTTCAATAAATTCACTCACCCAGGTACAATTGGAAACATGTGCGCGGTTGGCAAAAAAAGTTGCATTTGTTTTTCCAGTCTGCCATATTAATTGCAAATCAAGTGCATCCAATTCCTGTACATGCTTTGCCATTACTTCATTGATACTTTGTGCACCAAGGCTACCTCCAACTGCAAGAATTATTTTTTTATTTGGATTGAGGTTAAAAAATGAAATCGCTTCTTCCCTGGTTATTGTTGATTGTGAAATAGCTTTACGTACCGGGTTGCCTGACATTAGTAATTTTTCTGCGGGGAAAAATTTTTCCATACCATAAGATGCCACAAATATTTTTATAGCTCTTTTCCCTAAAAGAATATTGCTTTTTCCGGCGAAAGAATTGCTTTCATGAATAAAAGTTGGGATATTTTTTTGCTGCGCAAAACGTAGTACAGGATAGCTGGAATAGCCGCCCACGCCAATTACAGCGTCTGGCTGGAAATTTTTTATAATGGATTTTACCTGGAAAAAACTTTTTAAAAGTTTGAAAGGAAGCCCTCTATTTTTCAATAATGAGCCGCGGTGAAAACCGGCAATATCTATACCTTCAATATTATATCCGTGCAATGGCACTTTCTCCATTTCCATTTTTCCTTTGGCGCCCACAAATAATATTTCCACGTCATTGCATTGCGCTTTTAAAGCATTTGCAATTGCAATTGCCGGGAAAATATGGCCACCTGTGCCGCCGCCTGCTATGATAATTTTAATGCTCAATTCTTTTCTGTTTTTTGTTCATCATCCATTTCATCATCATTTTCAATTTCATCATTCTCTTCATTGGCTTTCATTTCTGCCAGTGATTTTTTTCCTTCTAATATTTCTACATTCCTGGCTACACTTAATACGATTCCAATCGATGCACAGGTAAAAATAAATGAGCTTCCACCCATACTTACCAAAGGAAGTGTAACGCCTGTAACAGGCACCAGGTTTACGTTTACAGCCATATTTGCCAGCGCTTGTATCACCAATGTAAAACTCAAAGCAAGTGCGAGTAATGCCCCGAATGCAAACGGGCAACGCCTGAAAATGCGGATACATCTGTATAAAAAAATCACGTAGAGAAATATGATAAACGCCGCGCCCAATAATCCATATTCTTCCACGATGATGGAAAAAATAAAATCGTTATATGCCTGCGGCAGATAATTTCTTTGCAAACTATTTCCCGGGCCAAGACCAAAAAATATACTTCCGTTTGCAATCGCAATCTTTGCCTGGTTTACCTGGTAATCTCCGTCTTCATCTCCACCATACATAAAATCCTGTACGCGACTAACCCAGGTTCCTACCCTTCCATAAGATTGAACAGAATGTGCAATACTTGTTTTATCTACAACAGCCGTTTCTGATTTTGGCGTATAGGTTGCTTTCGCAATCATAACAAGTATGAGTACCGGGATTAATGCAACTCCAATGGCAAGTAGTATATGCTTCACACTTACACGGCCGATAAATAAAAGTAATAAGGCTGTAACACCTGTCAATAGTGCATTTGAGAGATTTGCCGGCATGATCAGTACACAGGTAAGTGCAATAGGAATGATCAATGGTAAAAAACCTTTTTTGAAATCTTTGATTACATTTTGTTTGCGGCTGAGCTGCCTGCACAAATACATAAACAAAGCCAATTTTGCAAAATCACTTGTTTGAAAAGTGATGTTGATGATGGGTAATTTTATCCACCTGCTGCCATCATTTATTTCAGCGCCAAAGAATAATGTATAAATTAAAAGAGGAATTGATATAAGATAAATGATCAATGAGATGCGTGAAAAAATTGTGTAATTGATACGGTGCAAAAAATAAATGAGCATCAAACCCAGTAGTATACATGCTAATTGTTTAAAGAGATAAATTTCTGTATTACCATTATTCATTTTATACGCCAGTGAACCGGTAGCACTATAAACAACCAGCAAAGAAGTGAGTGCCAGCAATACCACGATACCCCAGATATACCTGTCTCCATGTATTTTTTCATGCAATCCTTTAAAAGGCTTTTCGATATCTAAAAAATCATTGATCATTAATTTTTAAAACAATTTTTATTTATAAATTTTTTACGGCTTCCCTGAATTGCTGCCCGCGGTCTTCATAATTTTTAAACAAATCAAAACTTGCACAAGCAGGACTTAGTAAAACAATACTATCCCTGGAAGCCAGTTGGTACGCAGCTTTCACAGCATCCACTGCATTGCCGGCATCTTTCATAGAAGGAACAAGATTTTCAAAAGAATCATGCAACTTCTTATTATCAATGCCCAGGCAAACAATGCCAATCACTTTATCTTTTACGAGATCTTTTATTAATTCATAATCATTTCCTTTATCTACACCACCCAGGATAAGCACTACCGGTTTATGCATACTTTCCAAAGCATACCATGTACTATTTACATTCGTGGCTTTACTGTCATTGATAAATTCAATACCGCGTACCGTGGCTACATATTCCATGCGATGTTCCAGGCTTTGGAAATCTTTTATTGCTTCCCGTATTCTTTCTTTGCGTATACCAATTGTTGCTGCCGCTATACCTGCTGCCATAGTATTATATTGATTGTGTTTTCCTTTCAGTGCAAAATCATATATACTCATGTTGAGCCGTTCTTCACGGGTATTCAAAAGCATTTGCTCCTGGCTGATATAAGCACCTTTTTTTATTTCGTGTTTCATAGAAAATGGTAATGGGTTAGATAGTGGGTTAATAGTTTTTAATTTTTTTTGTATGATCGCATCATCATCATTGTAAATAAAATAATCACCTGACTCCTGTTTATTGATAATCCTGAATTTGCTATTGATATAATTTTCAAATTTGTAATCATACCTGTCTAAGTGATCTTCAGTGATATTGAGTAAAACAGCCGTATCTGCTTTAAAATTTTGTATGCCATCCAGTTGAAATGAACTGATTTCTGCGATATAGAATTCTTTCGGGTCAGTAGCAACCTGGCGTGCAAATGAAAAGCCGATATTTCCCACCAAAGCTGCATCCAGTCCGGCTTTCATACAGATATGATAAATCAGTGAAGTAGTTGTTGTTTTTCCATTACTACCTGTAATAGCCACAATTTTACTCTTGCCTTTAAACCTGAATGCCCATTCAATCTCGCTGATTACAGGAATATTTTTTGCTTTCGCTTTTTGCAGCAATGGGATATTATCTGGTATACCAGGGCTTTTTATAAGCTCATCCGCAGAAAGGATTTTTTCTTCGTCATGACTCCCTTCTTCAAAATTTATTTCATATTGATTTAATTCCTTTTTATATTTTTCAGGAATCAAATTTTTATCACTCACAAAAACGTCATAGCCCTGCAGCTTCGCCAGGATCGCAGCGCCTGTGCCGCTTTCACCAGAACCGAGTATGACAATTTTTTTCTTCATTTGATTAAAATATGCTGCTATCTTATTTTTAATGTCATAATTGAAAGCACGACTGATAAAATAGTAATGATCCAAAAACGCACTGCAATTTTACTTTCATGATATCCCTTTTTTTGATAATGATGATGCAATGGGCTCATTAAAAAAACACGCCGCCCTTCGCCATATTTTCGTTTGGTATATTTAAAATATCCCACCTGTATAATCACGCTCAGGTTCTCTACAAGGAACACAATACAGAATATGGGAATGAGTAATTCCTTCCTTACTATAATTGCGAGTGATGCAATGATGCCGCCTATTGCAAGACTCCCGGTATCTCCCATAAAAACCTGCGCGGGATATGCATTGTACCAAAGAAATCCAATGCATGCTCCTACAAAAGCGCCGATAAAAATGGACAATTCACTCAGGTTTGGGATGTACATAATATTGAGGTATTCGGCAAACTTGTAATTACCACTCACATAAGCAAAAATGCCGATACCCGCACCAATACAGGCACTAACACCAGCTGCGAGGCCATCAAGTCCATCTGTTATATTCGCTCCGTTTGATACCGCGGTTACAATAAAAGTGACGATGAGTATATAAATGATCCAGGTATATTTTTCCGCACCATCACCCATCCAGCTAATCAGTTTTGTATAATTAAATTCATGATTTTTTACAAATGGAATGGTGGTAATAGGTGTTTTTACTTTTACAAATCGATGTACCACACTATCACTTACACGTGTAATAATATTAGTATCAGTAGCTGCAATATCATTTACAGATATTGTTTGCTTTGAATCGACGATCTCTCTTTCTACAGTTACATTATTATTGAAATATAATGTTGCACCGATGATTATACCAAGACCTACCTGTCCAATAATTTTCAATGTACCGGCCAGTCCGTCTTTATTTTGTTTTTTATAATTACCCCCTTTTGCCATTGCTAATTTCCTGGCTTTTATCTTCAGTGAATCATCCAGGAAACCAATGATACCAAGCCATACCGTGCAAAGCAACATGAGTCGTATATATACTTTTCCAAGGTCTGCAAATAATAGAGTAGGAATAAGTATGGCCAATAAAATAATAATTCCGCCCATCGTTGGCGTACCTTTTTTTTCTTTTTCACCCGCAAGCCCTAACTCTCTTACATCTTCTCCGATTTGTTTACGGCTTAAATAGTTGATGATCTTTTTCCCAAAAACAGTCGCTATAAATAATGATAAAAGAATCGCCATCGCTACCCTGAAAGTCGTGAACTGGAACAACCCGGCACCAGTCATGTTGAAGTTTTGTTTGAGCCAGTTAAATAAGTAGTACAGCATTTTTTACAATTCTTTTTCTAAAATAATTTAAACATCCATCAATTCAAACATTTCGTTTAAAACTTCTTTATCATTAAAATGAATTCGTTTACCATGAATTTCCTGGTACGTTTCATGCCCTTTCCCTGCTATTAATATAATGTCAGCAGGCTTTGCAAATTGCACCGCAGCCTTGATCGCTTCTTTCCTGTCTTCGATCGTGATTGTTTTCCGCTTCGCCGCAGAGTTAAGCCCTGCCTGCATTTCAGCAAGTATTTGCAATGGTTCTTCATCTCTTGGATTATCGCTTGTCAAAATAACTTTTGCACTATAATCATTCGCAAGCTTTGCCATTTCAGGCCTTTTTGTTTTATCCCGATTGCCGCCGCATCCAACTACAGTAATTACATTTCCTTTGCCTTCATTGATTTTATTAATTGCTTCCAGGATATTTTTTAAAGCATCCGGCGTATGTGCATAATCAACAACACCGAGTATTTTAGATTTACTTAGAACAAAATCAAAGCGGCCGGTAGCACCTTTTAATTTGCTTAAATGCAATAAAATATTTGCACTTTCTTCACCCAGGCAAATCGCTGCACCATAGATGGCGAGCAGGTTGTAGGCATTGAAAGTGCCCATCAGCATAAAATTCACTTCATGCTGATTGATCATCATTTGAAGGCCGGCAAAATTATTTTCTAAAATTTTCCCTTTAAAATCTGCCAATGTTTTTAAACTATAAGTAAATTTTTTTGCCTTTGTATTTTGCAACATTTCCATACCATGTTTATCATCTTTATTGGTGATTGCAAAAGCAGTTTCAGGTAATGCATCAAAAAAACTTTTCTTCACTTTTATATACTCATTAAAAGTTTTATGATAATCCAGATGATCATGTGTGATGTTGGAAAATAAGGCGCCTGTAAATTTCAATCCTGTGATACGATGCTGGTGAATGGCATGGCTACTGCATTCCATAAACACATGCGTGCAACCACCTTCCAGCATTTTTTCCAATAACGCATTCAAAAGCAAAGTATCAGGCGTGGTATGCGTGGAAGGAATAATTTTCTTTCCAATTTGATTTTGAATAGTACTGATCAGTCCACATCTATAACCAAGATTTGTAAATAAATGAAACAACATCGTGGCAATAGTTGTTTTTCCATTGGTTCCTGTAACACCAACCAGTTTAATTTTTTCTGAAGGATTATTATAAAAAGTACAAGCCATTTGCGCAAATGCAATGCTTGTATCTTTTACACGGATATAGGTGATCTCCTTTTCAAAATCTTTTAATGCGCCACTATAAACAATTGCCTTTGCACCTTTTTCTATTGCTTTTAAAATAAAATCATGACCATTAGAATTTGTACCATTAATAGCAATGAAGACTGCTCCAGGACTCACTTCCCGGGAATCTGCCATCATGCATTCCACGAGCATATCCGTATTTCCCTTTACTGATTGAAGCGGCACTTTATATAATAGATCCTGTAACGTCATTTTTTAGTTTAATAGAATTTCTACAACTTGTCCTTTCACAATATTGTTACCTGAACCCAATGATTGCGCGATCACTTTTCCCCGCCCTTTTATATTTACTTTCAAACCTGCATTTTCACATAAATAAACTGCGTCTTTTAATCCCAGCCCTTTTAAATCCGGCATCGTTGAATTCGTTTCTTTATTCGCATATAAAACAGGGCCGTTCAACGATTTTTGCAGCACACTCCAGGAACCAAAAGATCTTGTGGAATCTTTATAGGGAATGCCCATGTGTTGCATGAGTATTTTAAAATCTCCGGTTTGCCCTGCATACCTGTAATTATTACTGTCATTGATATTGGAAAATGTGTAATTACTTCCCTGCCTTATTTCCAGTGTATAAAGCCGGTCTGAAATTTCTTTGAATACAGGGGCTGCCAATTGACCACCATAATGTAATGATGCATAAGGTTTGGTTTTTATCACTACGATGCAGGTATACATTGGATTTTCATACGGGAAATATCCGACAAATGACGCCTGGTACACGCCATCATTATAACCATATTTTCCATCAGCTACATGCGCTGTTCCTGTTTTTCCTGCGACAGCATATGCAGTATTTTTAAAAACACCTTTTGCTGTGCCTTCCACCGTTACATCATGCATGGATTCCTGTGCAGCCTTGATCACAGCGGGTGTTGCTATACTTTCAGAAATCGTAAATGGTGAAAATTGTTTTACCGGCAACCCATCATTCGTGATTGCATTTACAAGATATGGCCGCATCATTTTACCATTATTGGCAACTGCATTATATAATGTGAGCGTTTGCAATGGACTTACCTGGATAGCATAACCAAAGCTCATGGTAACCATCGCATGCAAGCCTTCATTTGATTTAGACATTTTTGGCAACCGTGGATTTTCTTCTCCCGGTAAATCAATTCCGGTAATTGTATCAAGGCGATATTTATGTAAATAATCCAGGAATTTTGCAGGTTGAGTTGCAAATGTGTTATAGGCAATTTTGCTCATACCAACATTGGAACTGTGTGCAAAACATTCTTCTACAGTGAGTACAGGTTTTGGTGCACGCTCGGCATCATTCACCATGCGCACACCAACAAATGCGCTTCCTGAAGAACCCACATCCACCGGATCTTTTAATGTAGTTTTACCTTCGCTCAACACTGCTAATAATGTAGCCAGTTTAATGGTTGAACCCGGTTCAGTGGTGCGCATCGCATAATTATAATCCTCCCAATAAGTGCCATCCGATTTCCTGCCTAAATTTGCGATTGCTTTAATAGCGCCGGTCTTTACATCCATCACAATAGCACAACCATTTACAGATTCGCTGGATACCATCATTTTCATCAAAGCGTTTTCAGCAATCTCCTGGATATGCGTATCAAGTGTTGTCGTAATATCTTTTCCATTCTCTGGTTCTATTTGAAAATCTTCATCTACTGGAATCGCGACTCCACCTGCGATGTAGCGAACCAGTCGCCGGCCTTGTGTTCCCTGCAAAACGCTGTCGTATGTTTTTTCAAGACCAATCTTTTGTGCATTCTGGCGCTCCAGTCCAATAGTTCTGAAAGCGAGCATCTGATATGGATTCAGTCGAATGTTTTTTGTTTCGGCAATGAAGCCACTTTTATTTCTGCCGAGGCGCACAAGTGGCAATTGTTTTAATTCTTTATAATCTTCAAAATTTACTTTTTGCTCGAGTAAAAAATATCTTTTTTTAGAATTATATCCCTGTTGCAATATGCGTTTGTATTCATCCTGGCTTTTATCTTTAAATAAATCAGATAAACCATAGCTCAATGAATCCAGGTTTTCTTTAAACCGTTTCCCATCATTTTCACGCAAGCCTTCAGCACCAAAGTCAACATAAATATTAAATTGCGGTACACTCGTACTCAGCATTTGTCCGTCCGCACTGTAAATCGTGCCGCGGTCCGCTTCGATGGATTGAATTTTTTCATGCAGGCTGTCACTCATGCTGCGCCAGTGACTGCCTTCCACCTGCTGAATTGTAAAGGCTTTGGAAAAAATAGCGACACCAAGTACAATCACTACTATAAATGATACATACACGCGCCACAATATGTCTTTCTTTACTTCCAATTCCTTCCATTTAAAAAATTAAAAAAGGTTAGCAACCTTTTTGATGAATTTTCATAAGTTTATATATCCCGGTTTTTCCTTACCTGTTTTTCGCGTCACCCTTCAACACCACTTTAATATGCATGGGCGGTTCATCTGAAATCTTCAAACCCAATGGCAACGCTGATTGTACCAATTGATCTTCCCTGCTTTGAAATATTTCCCGGCTCTTCAAACTTTTATATTCATACTGCAACTCTTTCAAATCTGATGCAGTGTTATTAATATCCCTGATCGTATTATCTGCAGCATGACCGTTTGCTATATATAAAACTGCGAGCAATGTGAGAAATAAAAAGAAAGGCATGTTTTTCAAAATCCACTCATAACTGATCAATATTTTCAATGGATTTTGCTTTTCTTTTTTTGATGCATTCTTTCCAGTATTTTTTTCCGGCATTGCCATCTTTAATACGATTATATTTTTTCAGCAACCCGCAATTTTGCACTGCGGCTGCGTGGATTTATTTTTGTTTCTTCCTTTGTTGCCACCACCGGTTTTTTTGTGACCAGTTTAAAAACAGGTGTTCTTGTTTCCCTGCCAAATGGATTTTCATTTTCATTATCCAGGCCGGCATTTTTAAAAAAGTTTTTTACCAGCCGGTCTTCCATGGAATGAAAACTGATGATCGCGCATCGTGCACCTTTTTTCATAATAGCCGGTAATTGTTCCAGCATTTCTTCCAAAGCGCCCAGTTCATCATTCACTTCTATGCGCAATGCCTGGAAAACCTGCGCCAGGTATTTATTCGGGTTGCCCATGACCACAGGTTGCAATAGCGCTTTAAAAGAATCAATGGTTTTTAGCCTGGTTGTTTTCCTGTTTTTTACAATATGCGCAGCCAGTGTTTTCGAATTAGATACCTCGCCATATTTCTCAAACATTTTATGCAAACCCGTTTCGTCATATTCCAATAAAATGTCTGCGGCAGTTTTGCTTTGAGAAATATTCATGCGCATATCCAATGGCCCGTTGAACCTGGTGGAAAATCCTCTTTCACCGGTATCAAACTGGTGACTGCTTACGCCCAAATCAGCCAGGATTCCATCCACCGGCAACGCATCATATAATCGCAGGAAACGTTGTAAATGCCTGAAATTTTCCGGAATAAAAATCACACGCGGATCGTTGGTCAAATTGTTTTGAGCATCTTTATCCTGGTCAAAAGCAATTAATTTTCCTTCCTTTCCCAAAGCATCTAAAATGCCTTTGCTATGACCCCCGCCTCCATATGTACAATCCACATAAATTCCCTTCGGATTGATGTTTAAAAGATCAAGCGTTTCCCTGTATAAAACCGGCGTATGGAAAGCGGAAGAATGAATTTGTGCTGCCATGCCGTTTTTTTAAGAATTGCGCATCATTTTTTTTCAATTTCTTTGGCCATGTCACCCATCACTTCGGATGCCAGGCTACTGAAATTTTCCGGTGAAAAATCTTCAAAGAACTGTTTGTATTTATCTGCATCCCAGATATTAATTTTATCCACATCAGAAGCCAGGATAATCGCTTTATCAAGGGCTGCAAATTCTTTCAACGAAGGAGGCAACAACATGCGGCCGGCACTATCCAGTTCTACTTCCGTAGCTCCGCCCAAAAACAATAATTTAAATTGCCGCACTTTTGGATCAAAATCATTTAATTTGCTGATGCGTTCCATGATCACTGACCATGTTTTTTGCGGGTATAAGTTGAGGCATTTCTCAAAACCCCGGCTGATGACAAATTTGCAATCCCCTTCCGGGAGTTGTTTTTTCAACCCGGCCGGGAGCAGAAACCTGCTCTTTGAATCAATGGTAGCCTCGTATTCGCCTAAAAACATGAGTTCTTTTTTAAATAAAAATATCTCTTCCTCCAAATAATGACACAAAATAACACTTTTTCCCACTTCATAAGCAAATTTTTCTTTTCTAATTTATCAACAATTGAAAAATCGCTGTAATTCAATGCCACATTGAGTTCCTTTAATAATGTCTTAAATACAACTGTATAACTCTGTTAATTGTGGTGGAAAAAGCGTGAATAACCCATTTCCCGTCGGTTTTATCTTTAAAATTTAAATTGAATTATTTTTGGCCCATGCATCCCGGAGAACTTTCTATTAAAGACTTTACGTATGATCTTCCATCAGAAAAAATTGCCCTCTTTCCGGCGGAGCAACGGGACGGAAGTAAATTGCTCATTTATAAGCCAGGGAATATCCGGGAAAATATTTTTAAAAATATCGCAGATTTCATCCCACCTGGCAGCCTGTTGATTTTTAATAACACGAGCGTGGTGCCTGCACGTTTACATTTTGAAAATAAGGATGGAAAAAAAATAGAGATTTTTTGTCTTGGCCCGGCTGATAAATTTGAACATGAATTAGATGAAGCATTTCATCAAAAAAATAAAGTGCAATGGAAATGCCTGGTGGGTGGCGCTAAAAAATGGAAAGAAGGAAAATTAGTAAAAACGATCAATCAAAATGACCGGGAAATTTCTTTGACGGCAGAGAAGAAAATGAATAACGGCGATCATGTAATTATTGAATTTTGTTGGAAAAATAATGACTTGACTTTTGACAACATTCTTCAATATTTTGGGGAAATTCCTTTGCCGCCTTATATCAAAAGAGCATTGAAAAATTCAGATGCGGAACGCTATCAAACTATGTACGCCGCATTGAAAGGTTCGGTAGCGGCGCCTACTGCAGGCTTGCATTTTACAGATGCCGTTTTTGATGCATTGCACAAAAAAAATATTCATACATCTTTTCTCACTTTACATGTTGGAGCAGGAACTTTTATGCCCGTTAAAAGTGATTTGATGGACGGCCACGATATGCATTCCGAAGTTTTTGAAATAAAAAATACTGTACTGGATGATATCATACAACAAGAAGGACATATTATAGCAGTAGGCACTACATCACTGCGTGTATTGGAAAGTTTGTATTGGATGGGCAATAAAATTTTAGAAAATCCGGCCATAAAAATGGAAGATCTTTCAACTGGCCAATGGGATCCTTATGAATCGCAGCATAAAATAATTTCTACTACAACTTCTTTGCAGGCATTGAAAAAATGGATGCAGGAAAATAAAAAAGAAACATTGAATTGCAGCACGAAAATATTAATAGCCCCGGGTTATGACTTCCATGTAGTGAACTCACTCATCACAAATTTTCACCAGCCGGGCTCTACATTATTATTATTAGTTGCTGCTTTTATTGGTGAAAAATGGACTAATGTTTATGACTTTGCACTGGAAAATAATTTCCGCTTTTTAAGTTATGGTGATAGTTGTTTATTATGCAGAGAATAATTTATTAATAAATCATTACCATTTTTCCTCATTCGGTTCTTCCGGGTTACTCAGGGGCAAATCTAAAATGAACGTACTGCCTTTTCCCAATGTACTTTCTACTTTTATCCGGCCTTTATGTGCATCAATAATTGTTTTCACATAGCTCATTCCCAAACCAAAACCTTTTACATTATGTACATTCCCCGTTGTTGCGCGAAAGAATTTTTCGAAAATGCGCTTGGATGTTTCCTTGCTCATTCCAATACCATTATCTTCAAATTGCATTACTAAATATTTTGCAGTAGAATGTGTGGTGATCTTCAATTTAAGAGGCTGAGTATCTTTAGAATATTTAATCGCATTGTCCACCAAATTTGAAATAAGATTAGAGAAATGCACTTCATCCGCTTTGATCAAATCATTTTTTGCATTCAGCAATAATTCCACAGTTGCATTTCGGCCTGTCAATTGTAATTCATAATTGGATAAAACATCTTTTATAAGTTTGTGCGCAGATTTTCTTTCCATACTCATACGAATATCCTGCCTATCCATCAAACCCGCCTGTAGTATGGTTTCCACGTGTTTATTCATCCGCTTATTCTCTTCCTTGATGATACCACTGAAGTAAGCAGATTTCTCCATATTGCCCATCACTTTTTCATTGCGCATGGCATCCACTGCTAAAGAAATTGTTGCTAATGGCGTTTTCAATTCATGCGTCATATTATTGATAAAATCACTTTTGATCGCACTGAGTTTTCTTTGTTGCAATAATGTTCGCACCGTAAGATAAAAAGCCGTGATCACGATTAATGTAAAAAGACCAGCACCAAAAATCATCCAGAAAAGCGCTTTCCAAACTTGTGTTTTAAAATCAGGAATAATAAGAATCAAATGCTCATATGCAGACAAACCTTCAAGGCCATCAGAATTTTCCGGTAGGATGGGCATTTCTATCCTGCGCGAATGCGTGGAATCGAATAACTTTTTTAAAAAATTCTGCGATTGCATTTCGATCGCTCCAAACTCGTCATACCGGTTTGCAATCGCAAATTCAAATTCGAGGTTATCCAGTTTTTCTTTATTAAAAGCTTTGCGTATCTTATTATGTATTTCTGTAGAAGAATAATAATCCGCAATTGTTTTGTCCTGTGGATTGATGAATGAAAAATGGTCCGGCATTGCAGGCAATGCAGACTGGCCTTTTAAATGGAGTGATGGCATGGAAGAAACTTGTTTACTTAATTCACTGGTGACAGAGTAGGATGCCCTTTCTATTTTATTATAAATGCCTTCTTCCTGCACGAGTAACAAATTGGAAAGCCATTGCACCTGAATAAAAATAATACCAATAAGTGAGAGTAGTATTAAAATAACGATGGCTATAAAATTTTTTTTCATCTGTCTTTTTTTCAGGAAGAGATTGTTTTCCCACGCGCAATCCCCAATGGAATCATGTAAAATAATGATGATCCAATAGAGCGCAAAATAAATTTAAGTAACATAGGAATGATGAATGCTATCGTGCTTTATCAGCAAATTAACGCAAATTTCAAATTGATTTTCTTAATTTTAAACCAAAAGAATGGCGATGGAAGAATTAGCTAAAGGACAATTATTAATAGCGGACCCTTTTTTAAATGATCCAAATTTCCTGCGTTCAGTAGTCTTGCTTTGTGAACATTCCGAAACTTTGGGAAGCCTGGGTTTTGTATTGAATCAACCTTGCGAACATCTGCTTGGAGAATTAATGGCAGCTATGGCAGGGAATGATTTCCCTGTTTATATTGGCGGGCCGGTACAAAAAGATCATTTATTTTTTATACATACCAAACCCGGAATAATTCCGGGTGGCCTTGAAATTATTCCCGGTATTTTTTGGGGTGGGGAAATGGAGGAAGCTTTTGAAAAAATAAAAATGGGTTTACTGAATGAAACCAATATAAAATTTTTCCTGGGATATAGTGGCTGGGAAATGGGCCAGTTGGAGCATGAAATGGAATTGAAAAGCTGGCTTACAACAAGCGCTGATGCGCAATTATTATTTACCACAAATCCCGTTAATATTTGGCGCGATGCGTTGCAAAAAAAAGGCGGCCAATATGCTCAGTTGATTCATTATCCAATTGATCCGATGCTGAACTAAAATGTTTTAAATTTTTTTTACCGCATATAAAATTTCATGCAAATCTCTCAATTCAATTGGAACAAAAAAGTTTTACCAATCCAAACTCTTTTCAATAATCTATAAGAAGTTCGCTGCAGCGTTGTCTTTTGGCATTTTTAAAATTAAAGATCGTTAGAAAATCTTGAACTCATGTATTGCCGCTTGTCAGGAGACAACGCGGCGGCGTACACATTTATAGAATACTCACCTTGTGAAGAAAGAAAAAATTTGAATCGATATTAATAAATTATTCAACCAATTATTTATAAATCCATAAAAAAACCCAGCCATACAGCCGGGGTTTTAGTCATCATCCAACATTGTATTTCAATGGAAAATAAAGTCCCGCATGTAAACCCAAACTATTCATATATAAGGAACTATGTGTTTCTCTAAAATAAAATTTAAAGTGAAATTCATGCACCATAAATTTTTCAAAAAAAAATCCCGGCAGTAGCCGGGATTCTAAGTATAAAAAGATTTAAAACTTTATTTCATATCATTCTTCATTTCTTTCAACTTAGAGCCTGGCAAATGAATGGAAAAGCCAAGGTTGAAATGAATGTTATTGGTCGTAGTAGAATTTCCAAAACCTACACCAAGATTATATTTCACCAAACCTTCGAGTGCAATATTTTTGTTGATGAAATAAGCAAGACCCGGGCCGAAACCTACACCGAGTCCATTAGTGTTTGTTGAAGGGTAACCACTAACTTTTGTATTAGAGCCGGTTATTCCTGCAGTTGCTTCCAGGAAAAAACGTGCTTTACTAGATACCTGTGTGGCTTTATCCGCAGCATAATAACGACCTAAAGCACCAATACCATAAGTAAACTGGCTGAAGCCTTTAGACGTATTAACGCCCAATAATACCTGGCCACCAATGGCTAAGTTATCTTTTACAAACCAGGCTACCTGAGGTTGCAGGGTCAAACCAAAATCTGTATTTCCATTCTGGAAATTCAGGTCCATAGAAGCTAATTGTGCGCCAATGATATAATATCCTTTTTGTGTTTGTGCAAAGGACGTCATACCAATAAAGAGCGCCACCGCGATAAGGAAATTTTTCTTTTTCATGACATTTAATTTAATGGGTTAGTAATTTAAAAGGCAAAATTATACTTTAATTTAATATGAAAATAAAAAATCAAACTTTTTTTGCCTGTTCTACTAAAACCACCACTTTATTTTGAAGCACTTCTACAAAGCCACCGGAGATAGAATAGCTTTCCGCATTATTTTTATCTACCAATATTTTTAAAACTCCTTTTCCCAGCGCACTCACTAAAGGTGCATGCCTGTTCAATACTTCAAATTGACCGTGAATGCCGGGCAATTGAACGCCGGTAACTTCATCGCTGAAAATTTTACTCCCTGGAGTTAGAATTTCTAAAATCATATTGTGTTTTTTCCGGTAAAAATTTGATTGATTAACCCTGTGCTGCTGCCAGTAATTTTTTACCCTTTTCTATGGCATCTTCAATCGTTCCTACCAGGTTAAATGCTGCTTCAGGATATTCATCCACTTCACCATCGAGGATCATTGTAAATCCTTTAATAGTATCTTCAATAGAAACAAATATTCCTTTTAAACCGGTAAACTGTTCTGCCACATGGAAAGGCTGGGACAGAAAACGCTGTACCCTTCTTGCACGGGAAACCACCAGTTTATCTTCATCACTTAATTCATCCATACCAAGAATAGCGATAATATCCTGTAATTCTTTATAGCGTTGTAAAATAAGTTTTACCCTGTTGGCACAATCATAATGTACATCACCCACGATCAACGGTGTCAAAATCCGGCTGGTAGAATCCAATGGATCCACCGCAGGATAAATACCAATATCTGAAATCTTACGACTCAATACAGTTGTCGCATCCAGGTGGGCAAAAGTTGTTGCCGGTGCCGGGTCAGTCAGGTCATCCGCAGGTACATACACAGCCTGAACGGAAGTAATAGAACCATTGCGGGTTGAAGTAATACGTTCCTGCATCAAACCCATTTCAGTGGCGAGTGTAGGCTGGTAACCCACGGCGCTTGGCATCCGGCCTAATAAGGCTGATACTTCAGAACCTGCCTGTGTGAAACGGAAGATATTATCTACGAAAAACAGGATATCCCTTCCTTTCCCGGTACCATCTCCATCGCGGAAATATTCTGCAATAGTAAGACCACTTAATGCTACACGTGCACGTGCGCCCGGTGGCTCATTCATTTGACCAAAAACAAAAGTCGCTTTTGATTCTTTCAACCCTTCCATGTCCACTTTACTCAAATCCCAACCGCCTTCTTCCATACTATGTTTGAAAGCGTCTCCATAATTCATGATTCCTGCTTCGATCATTTCACGCAGTAAATCGTTTCCTTCCCTTGTTCTTTCACCAACCCCCGCAAATACGGACAATCCGCCGTGGCCTTTGGCAATATTATTAATCAATTCCTGGATCAATACTGTTTTACCCACACCTGCACCTCCGAAAAGGCCGATTTTACCACCTTTTGCATATGGTTCGATCAGGTCAATAACTTTGATACCGGTATATAAAATTTCTGTAGCTGTACTCAGGTTCTCAAATAATGGTGGCAATGCGTGGATCGGGCGGCTATTTTCTTTAGAAACCTGTGGGAGACCATCAATGGCATCACCAGTCACATTAAATAAACGACCATTGATCAATTCACCTGTTGGCATTGCGATCGCTTTACCTGTATCGCGTACATCCATGCCACGTTTAAGGCCTTCCGTACCGTCCATGGCAATAGTGCGTACACTGTCCTGGCCAAGATGCTGTTGCACTTCGAGTACAATTTTATCACCATTATCCCTGTTTAATTCCAATGCGTTGAATATTTCGGGCAGGTTGCCATCTTCAAATTCCACATCCACAACGGCGCCGATTACTTGTTTGATTTTTCCGGGTTGAGCCATAAATTGATATTAAATTGTCTGGTTTTAAATAGTTGAAATCATCATTTATTAAACAGTTTCAACCGACTTTTCTTAATTGGCGGCAAAGGTAAGGGAATTGATCTTTCAAAGTACATACCAGGAAAGAATTTATTGGAAAAAAAACGCTTTAGAAAGTTGCCCTTTTATTGTTGAATAAACAGGCTGTTTATTCTATATATTAACTTTTTTACTATGGATGTCGGCCTGGAATTTGCTATCTTTGGAATGAAATAAAATTAAACAGATATGGCAAAAAAAACAGCCCCACAACATGATACTTTAAATACAGGAATCAGCCTGGCAAACACAAAAAAAGTAGCAACAGAATTGAATAAAATACTTTCAGACGAATTTGTATTATATGTAAAAACGCTCAATTTTCACTGGAATATTGAAGGGCGCGATTTCCATGCTTTACATATTTTCCTGGATGAACAGTACAATCAATTGCAAACGATCATTGATTCTGTGGCCGAAAGAATACGGAAACTGGGCCAGTTTGCGCATGGTAGTATGAAAGAATTCCTGTCACAGGCAACTATTAAAGAAGAGGCAGGAGATAAAATGGTTTCTGAAAAAATGCTGGCTGCCCTCGCAGAAGACCATGATGGCCTGATTCGCAAAATGCGCCAGCTCATTGATGATTTTGATGAAAAATATAAAGATGCGGGGAGCGCAGATTTTATTACAGGAATTATGAAAGAGCATGAGAAAATGGCCTGGATGCTTCGTGCAAGTATTAAGTAGGTAAAACTTTAAAAAATTGAAAAGGATATTTCTGTAAAGAAATGTCCTTTTTTTATAGCTCCTTTCCGCAATGCGGACAAACGTTTTTTACTTTTTTAAACTTTTTAAACTCTGTCGTAAATCCGGAAGCCAGGATACCTGTTGGCAACGCAAACATGCCAATACCAAGTAGTGAAATACAATCCAGGAGAATTTTTCCGGTTACTGTTTCAGGAAATGTATCTCCATACCCAACGGTAATAAAAGTAACGATATCCGACATAGTTTCAGGGATACTTGAAAATTTTCCGGGTTGTACATCATGTTCTACATAATACATCAGGCAGGATGCAACAATTATGAGGAACATAGTAATAAGAAAACTCAAAATCAACTCTTCCCTTTTTGACCGGATTACATTCACGATCACGCCTTTCGCATTCATGTACCTGCCCAATTTAAAAAACCGGGCAAATCTCAATAAACGCAATAGTCTCAAAAACCTTAAATCAAACGCGCCAAAAAGAGGCAGGTAAAAGGGAAGAATTGCTAAGAGATCAATAATCCCACCAACAGAGAATACGTATTTGATTCTTCCGAAAACAGGGTGTTTATATTGTTCATTATTGGTACATGTCCAAACGCGAAGCAGGTATTCAATTGTGAAAATGATCACTGAAAAAACATCCACCAGCCAGAAGAATTCTTTATGTGCTGTATAGAGAGATTCAACTGTTTCCAGGATTACTGCTATTGTATTCAGCAGGATCAGAGCAATAATAAAAGTATTTACAAAGCGATCTGCCGAAGTACCGCCTTTTTCAGGGTCAAGCAATAAAAACACCTTATTTTTAGTCTTGGCAAACATTTTAAACAAGTTAAAAATTTACCAAATATAAGGGTATTAAATACTCAATAAAACTTATACATATTCTAACCAGCCAAATTTGTCTTCCACTATTCCTTCTTTGATTTCTATAAGTTGTTTTTTTAAAGTGGGTGCAATTTTCCAGCTATCAACATCAAAATTCATATTCGTTTCCTGGTATTTCATATCACTAATCAGTGCGATAGTAGCTGCCGTGCCTGTACCAAATACTTCCTGCAAAGTGCCATTTTGATAAGCCTGTAAAATTTCATCAATACTGATGCGTCTTTCTTCAACAGGAATATTCATTTCCTGGAGTAAATCAATTACGCTGTCACGGGTTATGCCTGCTAATATTGTTTCCTGTTCCAGTGAAGGTGTAATTGCCTTACCATCTATTACAAAAAACACATTCATCATTCCAACTTCTTGTAACCATTTATGTTCAAAAGCATCAGTCCATAAAACCTGGTCATAACCCTGCTCCCTTGCTTTTGTTGCAGCGAGCATGCTTCCCCCATAATTACCGGCATTTTTTGAAAAACCAACGCCGCCCGGAGCTGCACGGGTATATCTTTCTTCCACGGAAATCTTCATGGGCCTGGAATAATAAGGGCCAGAAGGACTGAGTATAATGAGGAATTTATAGGTTAATGAAGGTTTCACTCCCAAAACTGCATCAGTAGCAATCATGAACGGACGAATATATAAAGCATGGTCTTTGCCTTCAGGCACCCATTGTTCATCCAATTTTACCAGGAGTTTTATACCCTGGATAAAAATTTCTTCCGGAATTTCCGGCATGTTCATTCTGCGTGCAGAAATATTAAACCGGTGAAAATTATCATATGGCCTAAAAATAGCCACTTTTCCATCTTTCCCACGGTAAGCTTTAATGCCTTCAAAAATTGCCTGGCCATAATGAAATACAGCTAATGATGGCTGAAAAAGCAGCGGTTGATAGGGTTTGATTTCTACATTTTTCCATTCCCCGTTTTCGAAATCAGCTTCGAGCATATGGTCGGTGAAATACTTCCCGAAAGGAATATTATCCAGATCAAGATCCTTTAATTTACTCGATTGAACTTTTGTAATTTGAATGTCCGCTGCTTCTATCATAAATTGTAAATTTGATGCAAAGAAATGAAAAAAATAAAGAAAACTAACAGTTGTTAATATATTTACCTCATGCCATATACTGAAAAATTACCTGCTTTTGTACTTGCCGGCCTTTTTAAAAATACCCTGATCTCGCCAGGCAGGAACATGAATAGCAATGCGCAATTTACTGAAAAACCTCCTATTCAGAAAATCAAAAATCCGGAGAAAAAAGAAAAGCCAAAATTGGGAAAAAATCTTAAGAATATTCTTATAATTGTTAAAGAAAAAAATGATGAAATAATCCCTGCAGAACGGAAAACTATACTTCTTAAAATGCTTACTGCATGTAAACTTACCCAGGATGATGTGGCTATTTTGAACATGGGCAAAAAGGTTATCTCATTTGAAGAATTAAAACCAGCATTTTTACCTGAAAAAGTACTAATGTTTGATATCACAACGAAAGAGATTGGACTACCGTTTATCATTCCGCATTACCAGGTACAGCATTTTAATGATTGTATTTATGTATGTGCACCAGGCATTGTATTAGATAATAATGAAGGGGATGAAAACATCAAAGCTGAGAAAAAGAAATTATGGGCCTCACTGAAAAAAATATTTTTAGATAATTAAATTTTATAAAATATGCAGGACATCATTTTTTCCACAAACAACGCCCATAAAGTGCAGGAGATTCGAAACCGAGCGCAGGATTTTATCAATATTATTTCATTACAGGAAGCGGGCATTCATGAAACTATTCCGGAACCTTTTGATACGCTGAAAGAAAATGCTTCCGCAAAATCTCATTTCATTTTTGAACGTCTGCATAAAAACTGTTTTAGTGAAGACACCGGCCTTTTTGTGGAAGCCTTAAATGGCGAACCTGGCGTGCACAGCGCGCGCTATGCAGGCGATACAGCAAATGATTCTGCGAACCTGGAGAAATTAATCCGTAAAATGTTTGGTAAAGAAAACCGGCAGGCAAGTTTTACCACCATCATTTCTTTAATTATAAAAGGAAAAGAATATTTTTTTGAAGGAAAATGTAGGGGCCGCATTGCAGAGATTGCCAATGGAGATATGGGCTTTGGTTATGATTCCGTTTTCATTCCTGATGGAAGTGAAAAAACTTTTGGAGAAATGAATATGGATGAAAAAAATAAATTCAGTCACAGACGGAAAGCAGTGGATCAACTCCTGGAATTTCTAAAAAATAAATGATGGATAGAGTAAAAATAAAAATGCCCGGAAACTTTCTGTTCTCTACAGAAATTGATATTCGGATTACGGATTTGAATTATGGCGGTCATGTGGGAAATGATACTTTTTTGGCACTCGCTCATGAAGCGCGTTCCAGGTTTTTAGCAGCACATGATTATACAGAACTTTGTATGGAAAATGTGTCGCTGATCATGTCTGATGCTGCTATTGAATTTAAGAAAGAATTATTCCGGGGAGACAAGGTTATAGTTTCAATAGCTGCGGATGGTTTTGATAAATATGGTTTTGATCTGTATTATCTTTTTGAAAAAATGGAGAAGGAGGAAAAGTTCGTAGTTGCAAAAATTAAAACAGGCATGCTATGTTATAATTACACGGAGAAAAAATTAGCGTTGATGCCGGGAAATGCCATGGAAAAATTAAAGCAAATGCATTAACTATTCCAAATTTTCCAATTTTCCTTAGCCTGGATTTCCAGCATTTGCAAACCGTTTTTTATTCGCGTTCCATAACTCAATCCATTTCTTAAAAATTGCGTTTGAGCAGGATTATAGATCATATCAAAGAGATAATGCTTTTGCGTTAAAAATTTGTATGGAATATTTGGGGCAGCGTTTATTTCCGGGAATTGGCCGACTGGCGTTGCATTGATAATAATGGAAAATTGCTGCATGGTATTTTCATCAAGCTCTTCATAATTGATTGTAGTTCTTTCATTTGTTTTTTTCCTCGAAACAAATTGATAATCAATTTTATTTTTTTTGCAAACATATGCTGCGGCTGCGGCTGCGCCGCCATTGCCAAGAATTAATGAATATCTATCTGTTGGTAAAATTGCCGGCATAAAAGACTTTTCAAAACCAACAATATCTGTATTAAAACCACTGCATTTTCCATTGCGGATCTGGATGCAGTTGCAGGCACCTGTTGCCTGTACTCCCGGAGAAATTTTTTCTAAAAAAGGAATGATAGATTTTTTATAAGGTATGGTAACCGCGAGTCCTTTCAAAGAAGAATTTGTAAGAATCAATTCCGGAAAACGATCTACACTTTCAAGAGGGAAATTTTTGAAAACTGCAGGAATATTTTCCTGCTTAAAAAAATCCATGAAATATTTTTCAGAGAAAGAATGGGTTAAAGGAAATCCTATCAATCCATACATGTTCATTTGGCATCTTTGTCTAAATACAAATGAAATGTATCGCCTCTCAAACCAATGCGCATCGTTTCTAATGCGATCAATTCATTAGAAGCAATATTTCCAAAATTGGCATTGCAACCCAGCAGTTCTAAGAAATATAATTGTTGTTCTTTTTTAGGCGCTTCCCAAATGATACGATCACCCGGAATCTCGGTAAGTATTTCCTGTACCAAACCTTCCCGCACTTCGCCTGTACCTCTGTAAATACCCACATTACCGGCTTCGCGTGCTTCAGCAATAACATATGTAGAGCCGGCTTCCAATTCTGCTTTCATGAGTTTTATCCAGATATAAGGTGGAATGATATGCGTTGCATCTTTGCTACCTACTTCACTTAACACGGTTCCAACTTTCGTCAATTTTTCTATATAACCACATTTTTCAGAATGGGGAATGGTGATGGAACCATCACTCACTTCCATGTAATGGATGTTATAGTCTTTGCACATTTTTACATAATCATCAAATTGGTTACGTATGAGAAATGCTTCAAACAATGTTCCACCAAAATATACCGGAATATCATAAGCCTGGTAAGCTTCGATTTTCTCCCGAAGATTTGGTGTAACGACGGAAGTTCCAAAACCTAATTTTACAATATCCACAAATGGATGCGCGATGCTCAGGAAATTATTTACTTCATTAATGCTGAGTCCTTTATCCATGATCATGGTCAAACCATTCGTCCTGGGTTTTTCAGTTCTCAGTGGTAGTTGAGATAAATTAAAATTATTCATCTTTCGTTTTTGTGCGTGCAAAAGTAATTGAATCGCGGGAAAAATTACATGATACGAATCATTTTCGTTGTCCCGGCTTTTTTTGTTTTTGTTTTTTCATTTGCGCCAGCAGTGATACGACCTGTGCATTTTGAAGGATCACAGGATCCATGTCAATAAATTTTCGGAGGCCTTTAGGTGAAAGTGAAATCGCCGTTTCGAGTTGTTGTAACGCTGCTTTTGATTTTCCATCCGCAAACAAAACCGCGCTATATAAATAATAAATAGAAGATTTGTGGCCCGTAGCAATTAGCGCAACAAGGCATTGTTCTGCTGCTTCTTCATAAAATCCGGACACATACAGGCAATTGATGAGAGATTCCCAACCAGTTACTTTTCGCGGGCTTTTATGTACTACAATACTGAAATAATGAAGGGCTTCTTTATTTTTTCCCAATGCCATACAACATTCGCCAGCAGCCATATTATACACCGTGGATGAAGGCAACATGCGTAATGCTGTTTCCAGCGGCTTCATGGCCTGCTGCCAGTTTTTTTCATGAATATAAGTGAGCGCAATTTTGTAATACAACCTGTTATTTTCCGGGTTAATATGGGAAGCTTTCCGGTAATTAAAACGGGCCTGCGCAAAATTTTTCAACTTATGATTACAATGTCCAATTGCTTCATAAATCACTTCTTCAGGCCGGGATAATTCCAGCATTTTTTCCAAACATTGAATAGCTTCGCGAAAATTTCGGATGCGCATATAAGCATCCCCGAGGTTGCGATAGGCACTGTCAAATTTTTCATCAATGGCAATAGCGTACAAGTAAGCGTCGATCGCTTTTTCATATAATTTCAAACCCTGGTAAGCAGTCCCCAAATTGAACCAGGCCAGCTCATTGTATGGAAGTTCCTCAATAATATCTCTGTGAATGCGAATGCTCTCTTCATTTCTGCCGGTGAAATCTGTCCAGAAACAAATTTTATATAAAGCTTCTTCATTGGCCGGCTCCTGCTCCAGGATGAGTTTCAGGCAATCAAAAACTTTGTCGAACAATTCATAATCATCATATACATCTGCAAGCTCAAAAAGTAATTCAATCTTTTCTTCACCTTCAAAAACATTGATGGCTTCTACCAGCACTTCAATCGCATTTTCCTGTTCATCCAGGGCAAGGAATGCATCTGTCTTTAATATATAGACATTAATATCATAAGCGTTGAACAATGCCTGGTGATTTAAAACTTCCAATGCATCATTGTATTGATGCAAGGCAATGAGCAAGTCTGCTTTTTTGATCAGCAATAAAACGGAATAGGGAAAATAAAGCAAACTATTTTCAGCTGCTTCCAGTGCTTTTGGAAATTCATCATTTTCATCAAAATGATTGATGATTTTTTCAAAAGATTCTTCTTCAAGAAATGCGTGTTGACGGCCTGAAAGCAATGATTCATATTGCTTTAATAATTCTGCAAGCTCCTGGTCTTCCTTCCTGGATGAGTGTTCGTACATAATTATTCTCAACAGTTTTGGAAAATTATTACTTTTTTTCTTAATATTTCAATTTTGTGTAACATTTAAAGAAATAAACCGTTTATCAATAAAGTTTTGTTAAGAAAGAATTAATACATTACCTTTGTGCCAGTGAAAAGAACCAATAAATATAAAATTATTTTCAGTGCGTTCCTGGTTGGAATGGCATGTGTAACTTTTGGCGCTTTCTCAGGGAATATCGGCGATAATGGTAGCAAATTCAACCTGAAAGATCTTGGCCGTTACTCACCTAAAAACTACTATGGCGGCACTTTTGCTTCATCCAGCCTGAAACAATTTTCATTTACAGGTTCTGAAGAAATATCTGCTCAGTTTAAAGGAAACTCTGCTCAATTTGAGAGTATGATACGTTTACAAAAAGGAAATACAACTTATGTATATCCTTATAAGTATAAAGTACAGACGCCAAAATTCAAGACTCCGGCTCCTTTACCTTTCCGTTAATATATAAATATTACTTATTTGCATAAGGCAAAAGCCTGTATCCCGATGATGGAATATCAAAAAGGCTTGCCGGTACCGGATCAAAATTTATTTTGGTCGCGGTAAATGTGATCTTGTTTCCACCTGTTCCTTTGGCCTCGTAGGCTAAAACAAATCCGCCTGCATCTTTGAACTGGTATGGATTTTCACTTGCCGTAGGAATAATATCTTTGGTAAAATAATAAGAAAAACTACTGCCATCTTTCAAAGTTGCCACTGCTTTTATACAATTATAACCCAGGATAATTTTCCTTTCCGTTGTTTCCTTTAAAGACATTCCCTGGTACATTTCATTTTCCTTTTTCCACTGGTCTGCAGTTAATGGTGTAATATATTTTTCATTGCCCACTTCTTTCAAAATGGTGGCATTCCCTGTTCCGTTATTGTAAATAATTGCCTGTGAAAAATTAGCACTCCGAATATCCGTACGGGATAATTTTCCTTTTACATAAAAGATTTTTGTAGCTCCTGCCAGGTTATTTTTTCCATTGGCTGAAGCAATCGAATATTCTATGGTACAATCACCAATGGTTGTTTGAGCCGCCAGAGTGCAGGTGAATAAAATGAAAGCCAGGAAAATGGTAAAATATTTTTTCATGGAGGATATTCTTTCTGTAAATATACTGGATATTTAATAATGAAAATTTTGAAATAAATTTAAAAAAAATTACTGCTTATTTTATTGATGCCATTTCCAGTCCCTGTACTTTTTCCATCAAGTCTAAAAATTGTTGCAGGTTTATTGCCGGTACCATCAATTGCATGCTGCAAAAAAGCAAATTCTCTTGCTGAATGATCCGGGCATTACAGGATTTTATGACCTGCATAATTTCATTTAATTTTTCATAGGGAAAATGCAATTGATAAGACGTTTCAATATCTTTTGTGATCACCGGCAGCATTTGCAAAACCAGCGATGCGGCCGTTTTATACGCGTTCGTAAGTCCGGGGACTCCCAATAAAGTACCACCAAAATAACGCACGACAATAATCAAGATATCACACAGGTTTTGTTTATCTATTTGGCCGAGAATAGGTTTTCCTGCCGTGCCTGAAGGTTCGCCGTTATCGGATGACCTGAACTCCGTTCCATCCACACCGATTCGATATGCAAAACAAAAATGCCCTGCTTTCACATGCAATTTTTTCAAATCATCCAGGTGCTTTTTCAAATTATTTTTATCCGGGAATGGAAAAGCATACGCAATAAATTTACTGTTCCGCTCTTTATATTCCGCAGATGCTAGCTGGTTGATCGTGAAATATTGGACGGGATTACTCATTTAATCAAATACATTCAATTGCAAAATTAATTAGGCAAATGTATTTTTTGTGAATTGGATGTTCTAATTAATTATTTTATAATTACCATTAGTTTTTTAAAATCAGTAAATTTGTTATTCAAAATTGAAAATTCATGCTGGACTTAAATGAAAAATATATCATCAATAAACAACAAAAACCGGTTGCGGTACAATTAGATATCAAAACATTTAAAAAAATTGAAGAAGTCCTGGAAGATTATGCACTCGTTCAGTTAATGAAAGAATCAGATAACGAAGAAATATTGGAGATAAAAGAAGCTAAATCTTACTATAAAAATTTCATCTAGTTCAATAATATTAAATATTTCGATAATAATCAATCCGATCAGAAAATATTTGTTCAGACTTTAATAATATTCCATTTATTTCCGGCGCATCAATCGCATCTTCTACAAGCAAATTTTCATTCGTAATTACCCGCATTTCATCCCAAAGATTTTCTTTGATAAATTGATTGAGCAAAGTAGCGCCACCTTCGACGAGAATACTTTGAATATTTTCGCTTGCACATTTTTGCAGCATTCGTTGCAATGAATGTTCACCATGCATATTAATTTTTTTGCAAGAAAGAAAGTCCTGTTCTTCATTTTTCTTTTCATTAAAAATGATTGTACGTTGTTTTGAATTGAAAATATTTAAGTGCAATGGTAATTTCAATTCACGGTCCGGGATAATCCGCACAGGCATTTTACCTGGAAAGAAACGGGTATCCAACATTGGATTATCCAATAAAGCTGTTTTTGTTCCAACCATAATCGCGTCCTCCTCTGTTCGCCATTTATGCACCAAACTTTGCGTAATGGAGTTAGAGATCATTAATCTTTCCGCGTTTTTAAATGCTATTTTTTTATTGGCAGTTTGCGCCCATTTCAAAATAATATAAGGCCGCTTTTTTTCTTGTATGCAAAAAAATCGTTTGTTCAATTCATCACATTCTTTTTTCAGCACACCAGTTACGACGCCGATTCCTGCTTCTTTTAAATGTATAATCCCACGGCCATTTACTTTTGGAAAAGGATCAATACTTCCGATGACAACCTGTTTTATTTTTTCATCAATGATCCGGTTCGTGCAGGGAGGCGTTTTGCCAAAATGAGCACAAGGCTCGAGCGAAACATATAAAACAGATAAGGGAATCAACTGTTTATTTTCTATAGAAACGGAATTGAGGCAATTGATTTCTGCATGCGCCATTCCATAAGTCTGATGATACCCTTCCCCAATAATTATATCTCCATAAACCAACACCGCGCCCACCATGGGATTGGGCGAAACTGCACCAACGCCTAAAGCTGCCAGTTGCAGGCATCTTTGCATATATTTTTCATGCGTAAATTCTGTGGAAGACATAGTGGATATGCAAATGTAAAATCTTTTAGCCTAATATTGTATGCATGAATATCGGCGATGCATACCAGCATATTATTTCGTCATTAAGCGAAAACTATGACAGGAGAGAATCGAAAAATGTAGCTCAAATAATTATTGAGCAGCTCACTGGTTTTTCTAATACAGAAAGGCTTCTCAATAAAAATAATTTATTGTCATTGGAAGAAGAAAAGCATTTAAAAAAAATAATTAAGGCATTACAAAAAGATAAACCCCTTCAATATGTTTTGCAGGAAGCCTGGTTTTCAGGAATGAAATTTTTTGTGAATGAATCTGTTTTAATTCCCCGGCCGGAGACAGAAGAATTAGTGGAATGGATTATACAAAACCGCAAGGATATTTTTTTTAATAATGCCGGCATTTTGGATATCGGGACAGGCAGCGGTTGTATTGCTATTTCTTTGAAAAAAAAATTACCTGAGATCCCGGTTAGCGCGTTGGATTATCAAACTAAAATCATCAATCTTGCCAAAAAAAATGCTGCAGCAAATAATACAAAGGTTGAATTTTACACAAAAGATATGTTGCAGTATGAAGCAATAAAATCGCTACCGGCTTTTGATGTGATTGTAAGTAATCCGCCATACGTTTTGAAAAAAGAAATACATGAAATGGAAGAACGCGTTTGGGCCAATGAACCGCATGCAGCCTTATTCGTACCCGATGATGATCCGTTAATTTTTTATAAAGCCATCATCAATTTTTGCAAAGACCATTTAAAAAAAGATGGACATGTATATTTTGAGATCAACCCAGACTGGGCGGATGAATTAAAAATTCTACTACAGGAAAAAGGTTTTAAAAAGATTTATTTTAAAAAAGATATGCAGGGAAAAAATAGAATGATGCTATCTATAAAAAACTGAACTAATAAATAAAATTCTTGGAGAGTGAGGGATTAACATAGTTGATCCCGTTTCGGGGGAGATGCAAAACAGTTATTGCCATTCGCTGCGCTCATTAAGCATTTTTATTTCAGGAGAATGAGGGATTAACAATGTTGATCCCGTTTTGGGGGATGCAAAACAATTATTGCCATTCGCTGCGCTCATTTATGCATTTTTATTTCATCCGCTATTATGAACAAGTTCATAACGCGCCTGAAATAAAAATGCCCGGCAAACGCCGGGCAATAATTGTTTTGCGGAGAGTGAGGGATTCGAACCCTCGATACAGTTTCCCATATACACACTTTCCAGGCGTGCTCCTTCAACCACTCGGACAACTCTCCTTTTTAAATTCAGGGTGGCAAAAATAGAAAATCGCTTTTAGATATTAAATATTTTTTCGGCATTGCACGTTGTAATGGCAGCAACTTCTTCAATATCAATTTTTTTCACTAATGCAATTTTTTCGGCGATCAATCGCAAATATGCACTCTCATTGCGTTTCCCGCGATAAGGCACAGGCGCCAGGTACGGCGAATCTGTTTCAAGCACTATATTTTCCAGGTCTATTTGTGCTACAACTTCTGCTAAGCCAGCATTTTTATAGGTAACTACGCCGCCAATTCCCAATAAAAAATTCATATTAATGATGTCCTCTGCATCTTTAAGCGTTCCACCGAAACAATGAAAGATGCCTTTCAAACCTTTGTCCGCAAAGGGTTTTACGCAATTAATCGTTTCTTCCATAGCATTTCTGGTATGGATTACTATAGGCAACTTTTTATCTAAAGCCCATCCCATCTGCATTTCAAACGCCTTATACTGAAATTCAGAAAACATTTTATCCCAATAAAAATCCAACCCGATTTCTCCGATTGCAATAAAATTTCTTTTATCCAGTAAGTTTTTTGCATGCTCCAATTCATCTATAAAATTTTCTTTCACAGAGCAGGGATGCAGGCCCATCATCGCAAAACATTTTTTTGGGTAATTCTTCTCCAGCTCCAGTAAGGCTGGGTTTTCGGAGCTATCAATAGCAGGAAAGCAAAACTTTTTCACGCCAGCATTTTCTGCCCGATGAAACATTTCCGCTAAATCATCTTTGAATTCCGGCAGGTATAAATGACAATGGGTATCTATGAACATATTAAAATATTATAAGTAAAATTTGTAATAAAAAAGTTATCCCATACATTTGAAAAGTTTTCATAGGGTACGGATTAAAAAACGGGCTGGGGTTTTTACCCCGGCCTTCTTATTTAAATAGATCATTACATTTTGCGTGCTATCAAATATCATAAGGAATTGATTTGAATATATATCCATCCTTAGTAAAATGTTCGAGCACTTCCGGCAATGCACCCTGCATTCTTTCCCAGGCTTTTTTACTGTCATGAAAAACAATGATCGACCCGGGCGAAGCATTCAACAAAACATAATCCCGGCACTCATTGGATTTTTTCGATAGATCAAAATCTCCGCTCAGTACAGTCCACATAATAATTTTAAACCCTTTTGTAACAATCGTTTGCCGTCGGTTTTCCTGCAAAAGCACTTTTGCCTGGAAGCGGGAAATTCTTCCATAAGGCGGCCTGAAAAGATTGCTGTCAATATATTTCGCCGCTTCAAAAACTTCATCAGCATATTTTTTGTTTGATGTTTTCCAGCCATTCACATGATTAAAAGTGTGGTTGCCGATTGTATGCCCTTCTTCAATTATTTGACGATAAATAACCGGATTCTCCACGACGTTTTTTCCTATACAAAAAAATGTTGCCTTTGCATTAAATTTTCGAAGTTGTTCTAATACAAATGGTGTAGCCGTTTCATGCGGCCCGTCATCAAAAGTCAGGTATAAAATTTTTTCTTCCGAGGGAATTTCCCATGTATAAAGCGGGTATAATTTTTTTAACCACCACGGCGTTTTTACGAGATACTTCATTTATTAAAATTATTTCATGGATCCTTCGACCACGATCACTTCATCCGGATTGCCGGTTTGTACATGAAGGGAATTGATTGCTAATGTTTCATTTTTCAATGTATAAGAAATTGCTTCCCCATTTTTTAAAAAATAAATCTTTTTAATCTGCTGAAAAGGGAATTTATTTAAAGTAATATCTTTTGTTTTTGGATCAAAAATATGCAGGTAAACTTTTCCCTTTGTTTGTGTTACACATCCCCATTCCTGTGGTTTTACATATCCGGCATGTGTATTGTAAATACTGCTGTCATTGGTTTTCAGCCAATCTCCAATCAGTTTTAAACGTTCCTCGTACTCAGGTTGAATTTTTCCATCCGGCATGGGTCCAATATTGAGTAATAAATTGGCGCCAAGGGAAGCAGCATGTGCTAAGAGTTGTATCAATTGCGTAGAACTTTTATAACTCGTATCCGTAATATTAAATCCCCATGAATTATTAATGGTTTCACAAGTTTCTACTGGTAATTGTTCGGAAGGTTTTTGAAAACTCAATCCTGAATTATTTTGCCCCGGTAAATCTTTTTCAAACATCTGGAAATCTTCACCGGGAATCGGATCGAGATGATGATTATTTCCAATAAGGCAATTGGGTTGAATGCGATGAATGAGTGCGTAAATTTCCGGCAAATGCCAATCAATTTTTGGCGACCTGTCAGCTTTACCTTCTGGTGCCGTTTGATCCCAATAACCATCAAACCAAATACCCGCAATTTCTCCATAATTAGTAAGCAATTCTGTGAGTTGATTTTCCATGAATTGAATATAATTTTTCCAGTCTTCCTGCACCGTTCTTCCCGTGCCTTGTCCGGTGCGGCCTGTAGTCCATGAATAATCATCCCGCCGCCAGTCTAGTATTGAATAATATAAAAATAATTTTATGCCTTGTTGGTGACATTCATCAGCGATCATTTTAACGATGTCTTTATGATAAGGTGAATTCATAATATTAAAATCTGAATACTTTGTATCCCACATACTGAAGCCATCATGGTGCCGCGTGATGAGTGTAATATATTTCATGCCACTTTGCTTTGCCAAACTCACCCAGGCATGTGCATCAAAACTTGTTGGATTAAAAAAATCCATTAAACGTGTATAATTTTTTACAGAAATATTGCGGTTATTCATTACCCATTCCCCATCACCTAAAATACTAAATGGCCCCCAATGTATAAATAATCCAAATTTTGCATCGGCAAACCATTTCCTTGCTTCGAGATTTCCGGGGGAAGGTTTATAGGCTGTTTGTGCAAATAAATTAGCGGAGAAAAAAAGCAGGATAATTAAAATTGTTTTACTTTTCATGCAGATACTTGAGCTGTAAAGTTAGGGAACGATTTCATATCGTATTTAATCCCGGCGAATCAATTAATTTTGCGCACTATGAAGGAAAATATTCGCGTTCGTTTTGCGCCTTCGCCAACAGGTGGCTTGCATCTTGGTGGTGTGCGTACGGCACTATATAATTATTTATTTGCCAAACAACATGGCGGCTCATTTGTTTTGCGCATCGAAGATACAGACCAGGGTCGTTTTGTAGAAGGTGCCGAACAATATATTGCTGATACGCTTTCCTGGTGCGGCATTGAGCCGGATGAAAGCCCGTGGAAGCCCGGCGAATTCGGTCCATACCGCCAATCAGAAAGAAAAAGCATGTATGCTGATTATGCCAAAAAATTAGTTGATGATGGTTATGCATATTACGCTTTTGATACGCCTGAAGAATTGGATAATCAAAGAAAAACGCAAACTAATTTTCAATATAACCAGGCAAACAGAAATGATTTACGCAATTCACTAACGATGCCTGTTGATGAAGTGAAAGATTTATTGGAAAAAAATACGCCTTTTGTTATTCGTGTAAAAATGCCGGAAGATGAAAATATTTCATTTTCAGATTTGATTCGCGGCGAAGTTCATTTCAACTCATCACAATCCGATGATAAGGTTTTATTAAAAGCTGATGGCATGCCTACGTATCATCTTGCCGTAGTGGTGGATGATTACCTGATGAAAATTTCGCACGCTTTCCGCGGGGAAGAATGGCTGCCGAGTGCACCTGTACATATTTTATTATGGAAATATTTATTTGGCCTGGAAAACATGCCGCAATGGGCGCATCTTCCATTGATTTTAAAACCTGAAGGAAATGGAAAACTCAGTAAACGGGCTGCAGAAAAATTGGGCTTCCCTATTTTTTCAATGAACTGGACAGACCCGCGCTCCAATGAGTTTACAGAAGGTTTTCGTGAAAGAGGTTTTTTGTCCGAAGCATTTATCAATATGCTGGCAATGCTCGGTTGGAATGATGGCACGGAGCAGGAAATATTTTCTTTACAGGAATTGGTAGAAAAATTTTCTATAGACAGGGTTCATAAGGCTGGTGCAAAATTTGATTTTGAAAAAGCCAAATGGTTCAATCATGAATGGATTAAAAAAACTAACATTGAATTATTATTACCTGCTATTGAAAATATTTTTCAACAAAAAAATATTTCTATACCACACAATGAAAAATCCCGGAAAATTTTTGAACTTGTAAAAGACCGTTGTACTTTATTGACAGATTTTATAGAACAATCAATTTTCTTTTTTGCAAAACCAGATAATTCAGGTCTGGAAAGTATTCGCCCGAAATGGAATGAACAAAAAAATAATTTTTTTACAGAAATAATTCGCAATTATGAGTTGCTGCCGTTTTGGGAAAATGAAGCGCTCGAGAATACTTTTAAAGAAATTGCCGCTGCAAATTCTATAAAACCCGGCGAACTCATGTTGCCGTTTCGCGTGATGCTGGTAGGTGGAAAATCAGGTCCGGGTATTTTTCAAATCGCGGAATTGCTGGGGCGTGAAGAAACGCTGGAACGCATTCATTCAAGCCTTTCAGGCCTTCAATAAAATATACAAAATTGGAGATCAAAAAAATAACCAACTACTTTACATTCTTGCTTTCATCAAAACGGTTATTACATTTTTCTTCAAATTAATTTTTAGCAGCCGCATAGTAAAACCACATAAGCATGCATGTGAATTTCTTACGGGTGCAGTCAAAAAATTAAAAGACGAATTCAGGCGATAAGCCTTTTTACATATTTCATAAGGGAAAATAATAATTATCATGCTATTTTTGAAAAAACAGCGTCAATAAAATGTCCGAAAAAATAAACAGACCGGTTCGGGTCCTTATAGCGAAAGTTGGTTTGGATGGCCATGACCGCGGGGCAAAAGTGATTGCTTCCGCATTGCGCGATGCAGGCATGGAAGTAATTTATTCCGGCTTACGTCAAACGCCGGAAATGATTGTCAATGTTGCTTTGCAGGAAGATGTAGATGCAATTGGCGTGAGTATATTAAGTGGCGCACACATGACTATTTTTCCAAAAATCATTCACCTGATGAAGGAAAAAAACATGCATGATGTGCTGCTGACCGGTGGTGGCATCATTCCTGAAGAAGATATAAATGCTTTACTGACAATGGGCGTCAATAAATTATTTGCGCCGGGTGCTAACACCGGGAAAATTGCTGATTATATTAAAGAACGCGTAAGTGAACAAAGAAATTTCTGAAAATAAAATTCAAAAAAATAATAAATCATTACAATGGAATATACATCACTATTAACCAAAATTGATAACCACATTTTAACGATAACCATTAACAGGCCTGAAAAATTAAATGCCTTAAATGCCTCTGTCTTTAATGACCTGGAACATATATTGGATGAAATATATAGCAACTCCGACATCAAATCTGCTATCATTACTGGTACCGGTGATAAAGCATTTGTAGCAGGCGCAGATATTGCTGAATTTTCCAATTATTCTGAAGACGAAGCGAAAAATCTGGCACAAAGAGGACTGGATATTTTTTTTAAAATTGAACGCGCACCAAAACCAATTGTTGCATGTGTAAATGGTTTTGCATTGGGTGGTGGATGTGAATTAGCCATGGCTTGTCACTTTCGTATTGCTTCTTCAAATGCGCAATTCGGTCAGCCGGAAGTAAACCTGGGCTTGATTCCAGGCTATGGTGGCACACAAAGGCTCACTCAGTTAATTGGTAAAGGCCGTGCGTTGGAAATGTTGATGAGTGCACAAATTATCAATGCGGAAACAGCTTTGCAGTATGGACTTGTTAATCATGTTACAGCACCTGAAAACTTATTGGAAAAAGCAATCTCTATTTTAAATACTATTCAAAAGAAAGCGCCTGTGGCTATCGCCAATTGTATTAAATCTGCCAATGATGCGTATACAGATCATGGTTATGAAACCGAAACAAATGCTTTCGCTGCATGTTTTAAGACAGCAGATTTCAAAGAAGGTACTAATGCATTTTTAGAAAAAAGAAAGCCTGTTTTTACAGGTAAATAGTAAATAAAAAAATGTATTCTTTTTTAGTTATTATACTTACAAAGTATTCATTTTTTCAAAGGGTATCTTAAGTTGGCTGCCAATATTTTCATCGTTATGATTTTTAATCATATCCAAACCATATTTTAATTTATCTACCGGCGTAAAATGATAGGTACCGAAGAGCCTGTCCCAAATAGAAAAAATATTTCCATAATTACTATCCGTTTCTGGCCTTTGATAATGATGATGAATTTTATGCATATTTGGCGACACAATTATATAACTTAAAAAGCTATCTAATTTTGACGGGAATTTCATATTCGCGTGATTGAATTGTGCCAGTACCACGCTCACACTTTGATATAACATGATGAGCCAAATGGGGCTGCCTGCGACAAATACAGCAATCACTGCAAACACAGCCCTGAAAACACTTTCGCCCGGATGATGCCGGTTTGCAGTAGTCGTATCCACATGTGTATCTGCGTGATGAATGATATGAAATTTCCACATCCAGTTTACTTTATGTTCGATCCAGTGGATGAGATAAGCACCTACAAGATCAAGCAACATTAAACCAATAATAAGTTGCAGCCACAAGGGCATAACCAGCCATTGCAATATTCCAAAATGATGTGCGAGGCACCAGTCACTTGCAAACACAATCAATAATGCGAAACCAAAATTGATAATAATCGTAGTGATGGTAAAAAATATATTTACGGATGCATGTTTCCACTTATTATATTTAAATTGAAATAATGGAACTGCATATTCAATCAGCCAGAAAAAAGTAATTCCTCCCGCCAAAATCAGGGCGCGGTGCAGCGAGGAAATGTTTTGAAAATAGTTTGTAATAGTTTCCATTTAAACCAAAATAAATAGCATTAAAAAAGTGATTTGTAAATTAATACAAATCACTTAGAAATAAGATAATTTTTTGATTAGCTATTGATCATTAGCGGCATAACCAACATCATGATATCTTCTGCGTCATCCTGTTCAAGCGGGCGGATTATGCCTGCTTTATTCGGCGTTGATAATTCAATAGCTACTTCATTTGCATCAATTGCGCCGAGCATTTCGATCATAAATTTTGCATTAAAAGCAATTTGCAGATCCTCGCCATCATACTGGCAATTCATGCGTTCATTTCCTTCAAAACTAAAATCAACATCCTGCCCGGCAAGTTGTAATTCGCTTCCACTGATAGATAAAACTACCTGGCTCGTACTTTTATTACTAAATATACTCACCCGTCTCAATGCCCCCTGGAAATCATTCTTATTGACCACCATTTTAAATGGATTTTCCTTAGGAATAACAACCCTGTAATCCGGGAAACGCGCATCTATCAGGCGGCATACAAGTTTGGTAGTTCCGTGTTGTATGAATAAATGGTTGTCATTATAACTAATCGTCAATGTATCCTCATTTTCAGGTAACACATTTTTTAATAGCATCAGTGGTTTCTTAGGTACGATGAAGCTATGTTGCTGCGGACATGTTACATCTTTTCTTTTGTACATCATCAGGCGATGTGCATCGGTAGAAACAAAACGGATTTCATTTTTATCCATTTCCACCAAAACGCCAGTCATCGCGGGTCGCAGGTCATCTGTACTTACAGAAATTAACGCTTTGGAAATACCTGATAAAAAGGAAGATGAACTAATTTCAAATTCCACGGTTTCTTCTGCTACAGGTTCTTTGGGAAAATTATCAGGGTTCTCGCCCATCACTTTATACTTGCCATTGTCACTGGTTATTTCTATACTGAAATTTTTATCAATATTAAAAGTCAGGGGCTGTTCTGGTATGTTCTTCAATGATTCTATGAGGATTTTTGCGGGAATGCAAACTTTGCCATTCGTTTTACTTTCCACATCCATTTGCACACGCATCACTGTTTCGAGATCAGTTGCCAATACACTCATTTTCTTATCCTGTATTTCAAACAAAAAATCTTCCAGTACTGGCAATACGGTATTTGCACTAATTACGCCATTAATTTGTTGCAGGTTTTTTAATAGCAATGAAGAAGAAACAATAAATTTCATAATATGATTTAAGCATTATTTAGAGAGCAACAAACCTACTGTAAATTGTTTAAAAAAAATGGAAGGGTTTTGCAGATTTTCTATTTATGCACAAACAGGCCAAACTGGTGTGAATTACTTTTCCGGATTTATTTTACTGAAGATAAAATTTCACTGAAAGTTTGGTTCATTACTGGTTTTACAAGATACCCGGATATACAACCAAATTTAGCGGAATGCTCAAGATCATTTTCATCCTGTGAAGAAGTAACAATATATATCTGAATTTTCTGATCTGCATTTCTTAACACAGTACTTATTTTTTTTAAAAATTCCCATCCGTTCATTACCGGCATATTGATGTCAAGGAAAATAAAATCAGGCAAAATTTTTTTTGATCCTAATTTATCCTTTATAATTTTCCATCCTTCTGCTCCATTTTTACAAAAAATTATTTCATCGGTTAACCCGGTCGCCAAAAGCATTTTATTAGCCATATAGCGATATATTTGATCGTCATCAATAACTAAAATAGAAAATCCAGGCATATTTTAACGGATAACGAATAAAAATAAGATTTAAAATTTGATTGAAACATGCTTTTTTTTAAAAAAGCAGTAAAAATTATGCAAACGGCATTTATCAATAAAGAAACAGCACTGGAGAAAATTAAATACTATTGCGCATACCAGGAAAGAAGCCATTTTGAAACTAATAATAAATTATTTCAGATGGGTATTTCCAGGAATATGCGTGAAGAGATAATGATAGAACTTATCTCCGGGGAAATTCTCAATGAAGAAAGATTTGCCACGCTTTTTGCCGGTGGAAAATTCAGGATGAAATCTTGGGGAAAAATTAAGATCAGCCAGGCACTTTTTGAAAAGAAAGTAAGTAAGCAAAATATACAAATAGCACTCCATTCAATTCCGCAAGCAGATTATGAAAAAGCATTAAAAAAATTGGCAGAAAAAAAATGGAAAAGTTTTCGCACGAAAAACAAAATACTCAATAAACAAAAAACCTATACTTTTTTATTGCAAAAAGGATATGAACATCAGCTCATTCAGAAAGCAATAAAAAATTTAGAAGAAACTTTTAACAAAGATTGATTTTACCTTTACAAAAAAATTTTTATGGCACAATACCGCAATTTTAAAATGATCGGATACGTGGTTTATGGCAGGGGATGCTTTGACCAGTTAGATGAAATTTTAAGGCCGCATCGCACAGAAAATGCGCCGATGATATTTTTATTAGACCATTTTTTTAAAGGTAAAAAATTAGCTGAGCGCATTCAGTTGCGTGGAAATGATGAAATCATTTTTGCGGATGTTACTCATGAACCAAAAACAAGTTATGTAGATTCTATAGCAAATGAATTAAAAGGAAAATTTGGAAGCATTAGTGGAATTATTGGTATTGGCGGCGGTTCAGCAATGGACCTTGCAAAAGCTGTTTCACTGATGATGACAAATCCCGGGAAGGCACAGGATTACCAGGGCTGGGATTTAGTAAAATTTCCTGGTGTTTATAAAGTAGGTATCCCTACACTGAGTGGTACCGGTGCAGAAGTTAGCCGCACATGTGTACTCACAGGGCCTGAAAGAAAACTGGGAATGAATTCAGATTTTACGCCGTTTGATCAGATCGTTTTAGATCCCGAACTCATCGCCAATGCACCCGCAGAACAACGATTTTTTACAGGCATGGATTGTTATATTCATTGTATAGAAAGTTTGCAGGGAACATTTTTAAATGAGTTTAGTAAAAGCTATGGCGAAAAGGCATTGCAATATTGCCGCAATGTTTTTTTAAATGGACATCTATGGGATGAAAAAAGTGATGAGCAATTAATGATGGCTTCATATGCAGGTGGGATGAGCATAGCATATAGCCAGGTGGGCGTGTGCCATGCAGTAAGTTATGGCCTGGGATATTTATTAGGGACACATCATGGTGTAGGAAATTGCATCGTGATGGATCACCTGCAGGAATATTACCCGGATGGTACAGCAGAATTTAAGGAAATGGTTAAAAAAAATCACATACAAATTCCCCAGGGAATTTGCAAAGGACTTTCTGATACAGACTATAATAAAATGATTGATGTGGCATTAAGCATGAAACCGCTATGGGAAAATGCTTTGGGAAAAGATTGGGAAAGTAAAATTACACGTGAAAAATTACGGACGCTGTATGAAAAATTTTAGATCATTCAATCACTTTTTCTATATGTGATAACTTCCCTTCTTTCGTAAAACCTTCCAGCACGATACGGTAACTATGTGAAACATCATTATTATAAAAAGTGAACTTTTGGGTGTGATTATCCGAAGTCATTTCTATATTCGGATTCCAATATAGCGTTGAGCGCACATCCGCTTTTTCATCATAAAAATCCAGGCTTCCATAATCCGGGCTGTAAAATTCCTTCTGTGCCGTATAACCTGTAATGATCTTGTAAGGCAACCCTTTTTTTTCATCTTTGCCCGGCAAAGCATCTGCACCTTTTTTTAAATAAATAGCGATCGCACCGCCTGCACCACCTGAAAATGAACCAATAAAGGGCGGCCGGAATATTTTTATATAAGCGACATTATTCATGTCAATAGTATTTAAATCGCTCACATCAATTTGGTTTTCATTCAAATAAAATGATGGCGATGGTCCTGATGCGCCTCTCCAGGTAACGGAGGATCCGCCATTCAAATCATTGCGATTAATGATAGACATCCCCGGAACACGCCCTGTGAGATACGATAATAAATTGGCCGTAATTCCTGCGGATTTGTCATCCAGTACATCAAAAGTAATCGCTTCACCACCAGCAAAAAGTCCGGACGTATACGCGTCATCCAATTTTTCTTCTGGCGTCTTCAATCTTGTTACTACAGTTACATTTGCCAATACATTTCCTTCCAGGAATTTTCTAATTTTTTCCTCCTCTAAAGCAAAATATTTCGCGCGGTTTTCTGCGCTGGTATCCGAAAAATCATATGCAGAAAATGTAGCATTATTCCAGATATGCATGGGCGCTGGCAACATTTTTATTCCGGCAGTAATGGCGGTTGTATTTGTAAGTTCTGAATTTCCTGCAACCTGGTAAAACATTTTTGACGTGTCCACCAGCAAAGTTCCAGGATCATCGAAACTGCCATCTTTATGTAAAGGCAACTGCAATAATTGACGGCTACTATCTTTTTTCACCAGGATCATTAATATGGCCATGCCATTGCGGTAATTCTGTGGGCTAATACCAAAAACTTTTCCTTGTAAAGTAAGATAGGAAGTGTCTTTCGGGTATTTAATCTCTGGCATTTTTCCGCGTACAATACTTTCCCAATCTATTTTTCGCCAGCCATTTGTGAGCATAACCAAATCTAATTGCGCTTGTAAACTATCTGAATTATCTGTGAAATAATAATAAGGCTGATAAATTTTTCCCCTCAATTCACTGCTTAATAAAAAATGAGTAATGATATTATCTGAACTGTCTGCACCAATTCCTGCATCCGTTACGGATACAGAATAATTAGCTTCAATATTGATCGGTAAATTGATGACGAGCGTATTTTTCCCCCGCCTCTTAAAGTTGCCCAAAACAGAAAACCCTACCTCCGGTTCCAGGGAGTAATTATCATTATTAATAAATGTAATGCGCTCTGCTATGGCCACCCAATTGGAATCAAATAAAGTAACCTGCAAAATTCCGGAAGGCAATTGAGCAGTAGGAATTGAACCCAAAACATTTTTTTCTGAAGTTAAATTTACCCCAGCCATATAAACGAGTTGCTGCGCCATAATTGCAACAATATGAGCTTTTGAAAAACTTCCGGTGGCATTCTCATTTCCAGAAATAATAAAATCTCTTTTGCCCGGGCTGACTGAAACTGCCAGCCCCAGGCCATTTTCCTGAACAGTGGGCAAACTTACACGACCTGAATTTCCTTTATCATCTTTCCAGGATAAAGAATAATTTTCATTGGCCACAGGTTTTAAAATAAAATAGCCCATTCCATCATGAATAGTTTTAATATCCGCAACTTTTTTGCCGGCATTATCCTGTATAATTCCCTGGATTTTTGCCGGTATTCCATTTGAAGAAATAGCTTTGAAGGCAATTTTTGTTTCAATATCTTTTATAAAATTGCCGCTTTCAGGAAATAGGTGTACAGTTATTTTATTCTCTACAGTTTTTTTAGCCGTTTGTTTTGTCGTTTGTAAAACAGAAAGGTCCTTATTAAATAAAATAGTAGAATCAAAGTTCAACATCCAGTTTGTGTAGATGCATACATGCACCAATTTTGAAGGATAATTTGCAGGCAAATCAAACTGCCCCGAAGCGGTTGAGCCCATTATGGGCGCTACACCATGCTGCAAAATATTTCCGGCAGCATCACTGAAATCAATATACACATTTTTACTTACTTCAGAAGGATTGACACCCGCCATAATATATGCCTTGAACCAAATTGTTTCGCCCGGAGAATAAAGTGCTTTATCAAACTGTGCGTAAATTTTTTCCTGTAAATAATTTTGCCCATAATTTTCCAGGGCCGATTTTACTTGTAATTGCTGATCATTTTGTCCGAAAGATATACTCGCTAAACCTAGTAATATGGAAAGAAAAAAATATTTCATATTTGGAAAAAATTGTACAATCATAAAGCGTAAAAATAATCTACGTAACTGCATGATGGACGAACTTAACAGTTTTCCAACATTTCATTTTAAATTAAATACCGGAAAAAGAATTCCTCAAAACGAATAGGTACAATATGAATAAGGTGCAGCAAGTATATTTGCTGCTTCTAAGAAATAAAAATTTAAAATCAACGCTTCATTGAGCAGTATCAAACAATTGGCGGGGCATACATTCTGGTACGGCGTCAGCTCTATTGGCGCGCGGTTTATTTCTTATTTACTGGCACCAATCCTTACATATTCGCTGGCAAACATGAGTGATTATGGCAAAGTTGGTCTGATCTATTCTGCCATTCCATTATTGAACGTGGTGTTTACGTACGGATTTGAAACTACTTATTTCCGTTTTGCAGGAAGGCCGGAATTCAAGAAAGATTTGTACAGTACATCTTCGCTTTCATTGCTTTTTTCAACCATTTTTTTGACAGCCATTTTATGGTATTACCGTGCAGCTTTCGGCGAAGTAATTGGTCTTGCTGCTTTTCCACAGATCATTCAAATAAGCATTTTTATTATTGCTACGGACGCACTCACGCGGATCCC
>JBBRSI010000002.1:0-84707 GCA_038245585.1 Chitinophagales bacterium | reverse complement strand
TGCGGAAGTGAATGTACCCGGCCTGAAATACCTTACTGAGGTATCTACTTTTCCACTCGTATCTGTGTAATGATAATATAATGCAAGTTTACTGTTTGTATCCAATAAATTCACACGGATAAGTGCATTACCTGTTTGCTCGGCAGCTACCTGCAATCCTTTAAATGCAGCTGTAAATAATGAATCATTTTTATACTGATTGCTTGTATCAAATGTATTGATAAACTTTTGTCCGAATGCCGCACTTAATCTTATACGAATCTGGTCAACAGCAGCTTCGTGATATGGATAAACACTATCGCCTATTCTCCTGATGTCAACAGATTTAGCCATATTGTTTTCCGTCACTTCCTGTTCACGTGGCACAACAAAAGTGGTATTATAAGATGAATCTTTAAAATCAAAATCATTTTTAATTTCATACACCCGGAAGGCAAGATTTTTAGTAGAATCGCCTGTATAACTTTGATAACCGAGCACTAGTACCATTGAATCATAAACGAGTTGATCTTTGGGTTTTTCAAATAATACCGGGTAAATAGTTGGCTTAAATTGCGCATTTATATTAGCGGTTGTTTTACCAAAAAGCGGGTCATTCATATAGCCCATTACATGATCCACTCCAATGGAAACAGAGATTATTGAATCGCCTGCATTTTTTGTAATAACATCGAGTGTGGTATCTTTTGTATTTACGCCGTCAGGCCCGGATGCAAGACCATTCCCGAGGTTCGTAGTGACAATTTTTGTGCAGGCAGAAAATGCACAAATCAAACAAATAAAACAGAGAATATATAGGTTACTAAAACGGAAAGAATTCATGAAATTTTACTTCGGCGCAAGATCATGATACAAATCTAAATACTCTGTTAAATCACTTTCCTGGCCTTTAAAATTGAGGGTTTTTTTACCTTTCATTTTTGAAAATTCATCCAATAGTTTTTTGTCAATTTTATCTGCACCAAAAGTGATGGCATCTGAAAAAAGAGCGCCAGCGCGAAACATGGCCAGGTTACTTCCGTCACCTAATGCCTCAAGGTTTGCAGCAGAAATATTTGCATGAATATTTGCTTTACGAACAAAATCTTTTCCCAGTTTTTCTTTAAACGTATTTTGATTAATTGTATATACAACTTTTCCCTGGGCAAAAACGGGTTCCCTGTTATAAGCAGTTTTTAAATAAAGTGGAATAAGGCCTGTCATCCAACCGCTGCAATGAATAATGTCGGGTGGCCAGCCAAATTTCTTTACAGTTTCCAATGCACCTTTACAAAAGAAAATGGCGCGTAAATCATTATCATCGTACCATTTTTCATTTTCATCGCGGAAAACAAATTTGCGTTTAAAAAGATCTTCATTATCCAGGAAGTAAACCTGTAAACGCGCATTCGGCAAAGAAGCCACTTTTATCTGCAAAGGCATATCATCATCATCTACAGAAACATTTATACCGGATAAACGTACCACTTCATGCAGGCGATGACGACGCTCATTGATATTTCCAAAACGCGGCATGATACATCTCACTTCAAGGCCATTTTCATGACTTTTGATAGCGAGCCTGTTTATAATTTCTGAAAATTCCGTTAATTCTAGATATGGAGACATCTCCGTAGCTATGTATAAAATTCTTTTCTTTGCAGCCATATTTTAATTTCTTTTTCCTGGATCAACCGGGCGGAATGAATGCAAAGTTACATAAATTGAACTAAAATAGAATTTAACCAAACTATTGGAATCGTTAAATAAAGCAAATGATCATATTTAAAACTATTGCCGGTCTTCAGAATTTTTTACATGATTTAAGAAAACATGACCAAAAAATTGGCTTCGTTCCTACTATGGGCGCTTTGCATGAAGGGCATCTTTCATTATTGGAAATAAGCAAAAAAGAAAATGACGTTTCTGTCTGTAGCATTTTTATAAATCCTTCCCAGTTTAATAATCAAAATGATTTTATCAAATACCCGGTGAGAACGGAAAATGATATTTTACTTCTCGAAAAAAAATATACAGATGTTTTATTTATGCCTGCACAGGCGGAGATGAAAACTTTAAATTTTCAGGAAGGTATTGCTTATAACCTGCAGGGGCTTGACACTGTTTTAGAAGGTTTACACAGGCCTAGCCATTTCCAGGGTGTCTGTGAAGTGGTAGAAAAATTATTAAAAATTGTAGCGCCAACAACTTTATATCTTGGAGAAAAAGATTTTCAGCAATGCATGGTTTTGAAAAAATTAATCGACTTAATACATATTGATATAAAAATAAAAATCTGCCCGATTTCCCGTGCTGAATCCGGCCTTGCTTTGAGCAGCAGAAATATGCGTTTGTCGGAAGATGGAAAAATAAAAGCTGCCACCATTTATAAAACACTGAGTTATATTCAAACACATTTAACCAAAAACAACTGGCCTGAATTAAAAGACTTAACCATTAAAACACTATTAAATAGTGGCTTTGAAAAGATTGATTATTTAGAATTGTGTGATATAGATTCACTTCAAATTTTGATTGAAGTGCCGGAAAATAAAGAAGTGGTTATACTGATTGCGGCATTTATTGAAAGTGTACGTTTAATTGATAATATAAAAACAACTGACAATATTCTGACAAACTGACAAAAGCAGGCATTTTATATTACTTTTGCGGGCTAAATATTCATGATGGAAGTTTTGGACATTGATATAAAAAGACATGATGAAAACAGGCAGGGTGAAGCTTTGCGACCTGCTGCTAAAATAATTTCCGGATCTAAAAAATTTTATATAGAAAGTTATGGCTGCCAGATGAATTTCAGTGACAGTGAAATCGTAGCATCTATTTTACAATCAAATGGCTATAGCGCAACTTCTCAATTTGAAACTGCCGATCTTGTTTTATTAAATACATGCTCTATCCGTGATAAGGCAGAACAAACAATTCGCAAAAGACTTACAGAATTTAAAAAAGTAAAAGATAACAGGAAAGGCATGTTGATAGGTGTGCTGGGATGCATGGCAGAAAGACTTAAAGCGAAATTGCTGGAAGAAGAAAAACTGGTGGATATCGTCGCAGGCCCGGATTCATACAGGAGCCTGCCAACACTTATTGCCGAAGCAAATTCCGGCCAGAAATCTGTAAACGTTTTATTAAGCCGGGAAGAAACCTATGCCGATATTTCACCCGTTCGCTTAAATGCAAATGGCGTAACTGCTTTTATTTCTATCATGCGTGGCTGTAATAATATGTGTAGTTTTTGTGTCGTGCCTTTTACCCGCGGCAGGGAACGGAGCAGGGCCGTGCAATCTGTATTAGAAGAAGCCCAACAATTATTTGATAGTGGATTTCGCGAAGTGACTTTGCTTGGTCAAAACGTGGATAGTTATTATTATATTGATACTGATAATAATGAAACAATCACTTTTGCCAGGCTTCTTGAACTGGTTGCGATTATAAGTCCTTTACTACGCGTTCGTTTCAGTACATCTCACCCCAAAGATATTACGCGGGATGTTTTGCTGGCCATGACTAAATATAAAAATATTTGTAGGCATATTCATCTCCCAGTTCAAAGTGGGAGCAACAGGATTTTGCAATTAATGAACCGCACATATACAAGGGAATGGTATAAAGCCAAAATGGACGAGATCAAAAATATAATACCGGGCTGTGGCATCAGTTCTGATATCATTGCCGGGTTTTGCAGCGAAACAGAAGCTGATCACCAGGAAACACTGGATATTATGGCTTACAGTAAATATCATATGAGCTATATGTATTTTTATAGCGAAAGGCCTGGAACACTTGCTGCTAAAAGATTTGCAGATGATGTACCGGAAGAAGTCAAAAAAAGAAGATTGACTGAAATTGTAGATTTGCAATACAAACTTTCCCTTCAAAGTAACCAGGAGGACATTGGGAAAGTTTTTGAAGTTTTAATTGAAGGAGAAAGTAAGAAAAATAAAGATGAATGGATGGGCAGAAATTCACAAAATAAAGTTCTCGTTTTCCCAAAAGAAAATAATGGCTTGCAAAAAGGGGATTATGCATTTGTAAAAGTGTTGCATTGTACAAAAGCAACACTCATGGGAAAATTAGAAAATAATATATAATAAACACCAGCAATATTTATGGATATCCAGGGAATCAAAAACAGGTTTGAGATCATCGGTAATTCACCGGCGCTGAATCATGCATTGAATGTAGCCATGCAGGTTGCAGTAACCGATCTGTCTGTTTTGATTGTTGGTGAAAGTGGTGTTGGTAAAGAATCTTTTTCACAGATCATTCATGCATTATCTGCGAGAAAACACAATGCATTTATTGCAGTCAATTGCGGCGCAATTCCTGAAGGCACTATTGATTCAGAATTATTCGGCCATGAAAAAGGCTCATTCACCGGCGCTGTGGACAGTCGCAAAGGATATTTTGAAACAGTAAATGGCGGCACTATTTTTTTAGATGAAATTGGTGAAATGCCTATTGGCACTCAAGCCAGGTTGCTACGGGTTTTGGAAGCAGGAGAATTTTTTCGCGTAGGTTCTTCGAAAGTTCAAAAAACAGATGTGCGTGTGATAGCCGCTACAAACCGCGACCTGTATACATTTACACAAAGTGGAAAATTCCGGGAAGACCTGTATTACAGGCTTAGTACAGTTCCCATCCGCGTACCATCTCTTCGTGACAGGAAAGAAGATATCCCACTTTTATTTAGAAAATTTGTAGTGGATATTTCCGAACGATATAAAACCATGCCGATTCAATTGGATGATGACGCAAAAATTACTTTGGCCGATTATTCATGGCCGGGCAATGTGCGTGAGTTAAAAAATATTGCGGAGCAAATTTCTGTTTTAAGCAAAACACCTATTGTGACGCGCGCTGAAATTTTGAAATTCCTGCCGGCTAAACACGAAAACCGGTTACCTGTGCTGGCATCAACTGCTAACTATGGTGGTGAATTTAATAATGAGCGGGAAATTTTATACAAGCTTTTTTTTGACATGAAAAAGGATGTGACTGAATTGAAAAAAATGTTTTTGGAAATTCTAAAGAACCCTTCACTGGCAGGGAGTGCAGCACACTTTACCAATGAATCATTGTTACAGGAATACCATGAGCACGGCATATATAACAATGGAGAAAGCTTTCTGGAAAATAATCACCCGGTGATCCTGCAGCAGGACAAAAAACTGGATGAGCACCAGGTGATTGAAGAATCCCTGAATATTATGGATAAAGAGAAAGAATTGATAGAAAAGGCATTGATCAAACATAGAGGAAAAAGAAAAGATGCATCACTCGACCTGGGAATAAGTGAACGGACTTTATACAGGAAATTAAAAGAATATGATATTAATGAATAGTCTTATAAAATTTCGAATAAATATTTGGGGGAAATGCAGCAAAATAATTTTCAGTGTTTTATTGCTGATAAGTTTTACTTCATGCCATGTTTATACCTTTAAAGATGTATCCATTCCCGCTGATATTAAAACCATAAAATTATCTTACCTGGATAACAGGGCTTCTTATAAAAGCCCACAGCTGAGCAGCAAATTAACGGATGCATTGCAACAAAAAATCACCGGGCAAACGAGGCTTACTTTAACCAATAGCGATAATGCCGATTACCAGGTAAGCGGCTATATTACGAATTATTATGTAAGCACATCCGGCATCAGCGGTCAACAAGCTTCTACCAACAGGTTATCTGTGGGTGTACATATTGATCTTTTAAATACCAAAGCGGATAATAAAATGGAGCATTATGATATCAGCCGTGATTTTGATTTTTCAGCAAACCTCACTTTGCAGCAAGCTGAACCACAACTCATGAGTGATATCATAAAAAATGTAAGTGATGAAATTTTTAACCGCCTTTTTTCAAACTGGTAAATGGCCGCGAATATGAACATGTACCCTGAAATAGAAAATGAATTAAGCAAAACCCTGCGCGGTCATAATTTGCTGCAGGATAATAAAGACAAATGGGAAACCCTGGTAAAAAAATATCCTTCATTTGATCTTTTGCATCTTCTTTATCTGAAGAAAGTGAAAGAAGATGAGCCGTTGGGTTTTATTAAAGAAGTCCAAAAAAGCAGTATTCATTTTTCCAATCCTGTCTGGCTGGAGTATTTATTAAATCTCCAAAATTTGCCTGCGAAAAACATCCCTGAACAAACACATTTGGAAAAAGAAAGTAATGAAAAAATTTCCAAAATGCTTGAAGCACAGGCATTATCTTTCCAGGAACCGGTGGGTGAACATGAGGAATTACCAGTTTCAGTAGAAGCAATGCACCGGATAGATTATTTCGAATCACAGGGTATCCGGCTGGAAGAGCAGCCGGGAAAACAGGATCAACTGGAGATCAGGGTTAAAAAATTTACAGACTGGTTAAAAGATATGAAGCGGATCAATCCGCACCCGGTTGACCTGGGCTCACAAGAAGAATCTTCTGCACAGGTAGAAGGTTTCGCAGCAAAATCATTGGAAACAAAAGAAGAAGTATTGACGGAAGCAATGGCTGAAGTTTTGATCAAACAGGGCAAGTCTAATGAAGCTATTCATGTGTATGAAAAATTAAGTTTTTTGAATCCATCTAAAACAACTTACTTTGCCGCCAAAATCGAACGCTTAAAACAACAATAATATGGTTATTTTATTTATTATCCTGGTAGCAATCGCAAGCATTTTATTATGTGCCATTATTCTCATTCAAAATCCAAAAGGCGGAGGACTTGCCGGAGGCGCATTTGGCGGAATGGGCAACCAATTCATGGGTGTAAAGCAAACAAATGATATATTGGTAAAAGGCACCTGGCTTTTTGCAATTATTATTGCAGTTCTTGCAATTACATCTCCTTTATTTTTATCTGAAACCACGGGTAATCCGGGTTCAGAAATTATTAAAGGAATTAATACCGGCAGCACACCAGCTCCTGCTACTAATCAACAACAAAACACGACCACATTTCCAGGCGCTGTAGATAGCCAAAAATAATTTTTTAGTAAAATATATAACCCTGTCCCTACTGGCAGGGTTTTTTTATCTGTAAACTTTCAGAATAAAATAGTATTTTCAGTATTCAATGATGTGTTCAGTATTTGATTTGATTTTGTATAAATTGATAGAATGAAAAAAATCCTCTTTGTAACTGTTTCCATTATTTTTATACTTGCAGGCATTTCAGCCTGGATTTTATTTTCATCTGCAACTGCCTTTACTGAAAAATCAGCATACATTTTAGTGCCTCAAAAAGAGCACATTGATAAGCAAGTCATGGAGGAGATCATGCAAAAAAATATACTTAAAAGTCCTTCTGTTTTTAATTTCCTCGCTACAAAAACCAACACCTGGCAGCATGTGAAATCCGGCCGTTTTAAAATTAACCAGGGAGAAAACTTATATTCTATTTTGCGCAAACTGAAAAATAATCAGCAGGAGCAATCAAAACTGGTCATTAATAAATTACGTGTGCCGGCAGATCTTGCAAAATTGATTGGAAAAAATTTCAGCATTGATTCCGCACATGCGATGTTATTTTTAAGCAACCCGGATTCTTTAAAGCAATTGGGAGTTGATACCACTACCCTTTTTTACCTAGTTATTCCCGACACTTATTTTTTTTACTGGAATACACCTGTAATAGATATTTTATCAAAATTAAAAAAGGAAAGTGATGACTTCTGGCAAAAAAACCACCGGCTTGAAAAGGCTGCTGCGCTTGGGTTATCACGGGATGAGGTATATACTTTAGCATCAATCGTGGAAGAAGAAACAAGAAATAACAATGAAAAAGATACTATTGCCAGCGTATATATAAACAGGTTACAGGCAGGTATGCCATTAGGTGCAGACCCGACCATAAAATTTGCCCTGAAGGATTTTGGTTTAAAACGTATTTTATTAAAACACCTTACCGTTGCTTCTCCTTTTAATACCTATAAAAATAAGGGCCTGCCACCTGGCCCCATTTGCACACCTACGCCAGTAACGATTGATGCAACATTAGATGCGCCAAAAACAGATTACTTTTATTTTGTAGCGAAAAGTGATTTTACAGAAGGCCATCATTTCAGTAAAACCTATTCGGAACATTTATTTTTTGCAAATGAATACCAGCGCGCCCTGGATACTTTAATGGTAAAGAAAAAAACTGAAAATAAATAAACCCTTGACAAAAATTGAAAGCCTTATTGTTCATTCCCAGCCGATTACATTTATTCGGGAAACCAGCAAGAAGCTCAGTCCATGGGGGTTTGAAGGCCTTTCAATATATAAAGTTTTCCATTTTTTTGCAGCACAAATAAAAAAAGAAGGATTAAATGTCCGTGCAGCTGCTATTTCTTTTAATTTTTTAATGGCTATTCCTGCGGCCACGCTATTTTTATTTACACTTGTACCTTATCTCGCAATTTCCAATGATATTCACCTGGAATTAATTAAAATAATTGAAGACCTTACACCCAATACTTCCACACAAAATGCCATATCACATTTCCTGGATGATTATTTTTCCCAACCCAAAACCGGCCTGCTTTCATTTGGATTTTTGCTGACACTTTTTTACGCATCCAACGCCATGATGGGCATTATCCGCACGTTTGACCGCTCATTATTATACAAACACAAATCGAATTTTATCACTAAAAGATTACGCGCATTCAAACTTATTTTGATCCTTGTTTTTTTACTAATTGCTACAACTTTAATTTCAATCGGACAGGGGCAGCTGTTTACATGGCTTTTGGCAAAAATGAAAATTGAAGGTAGTAGTGGGCAGGTTTGGCTTCAATCTGTCCGGTGGATAATTATTGTTTTCCTTTTTTTATACAGCATCGGGTTTATTTACCGTTACGCTCCTTCCTTCAAAGAACGATGGAAATTAATTTCGCCGGGTTCATTGCTGGCAACTTCTTTAATGATTTTTGCAACCATTTTATTTTCCCTCTGGGCAAAGAATTTTTCAAATTATAATAAAATTTACGGGTCTATTGGAACCGTACTGATGCTGGTACTTTTAGTGAATTTAAACTCCTGGATACTTCTCGTTGGTTTTGAATTAAATATAAGTATCATGTACCTGAAGGAGCATACAATGAAAAATAAAAATACAAGTACAGATTAAATTTTGAATTGTCTATTTCTTTTTTATTTTCTCTAAAATAGCTGTAGCGGCTTCTCTGCCCGTTTGTGCGCCGCCATTCATGAATCCCTGGAATTCGTAACTGCAATGTTCACCTGCAAAAAATAATCTATCTACGGGCTTTACTGTTGCACCGGAGATGGTCGTGTACTGACCGGGTTTAAACGAGGTATAACTTGCTTTAGAAAATTCATACGTTGGCCAAAACCATCTTTGAAATTTATCATTAAACTGATTTGCAGCACCGGGGAAAACCTGGTCAAATGCTTCGAGATAAACTTTTTGCAAAACCTGCATATCCATGTTACCGGTTTGAAGACTTTGTTTTCCGCCGAGATTTATCGTGTAGCCGCCCGGGCCTTCATTATTCGTTTGCATCTCCGTATGATCATAACCATTCATCAATAAATTATCGGTGAATGCATACCCTGAATAACCCTGTTGCCGCCACAATCTTTCTTTGACACCAATAAATAATTTTGAATTCATTCCATATCCTAAATTTTTAATAGCATTCATTTTCCAATCCGGTAATTTCATTTTGATATCAACTTCACGCAACAATGTAAAAGGCAATGTAAGTAAAACAATGTCTGCATTTACTTCACTTGTCTTGCCGCCCGTCTGACCGAAAACTAATTTATATTGGCCACCTTTATTTTGATCGAGCGACAATAACCTGTTATCATATTTAAATTGTTCCTTTAAATCCTTTGCCAGCGCTTCACACAATTTATTGTTTCCGCCCACTACAGAAAAACGTTCATCGCTTGTGCCGAATAACTTATAAGATTTCTCATCACCCGGGTCAAAAATAGAAAGCAAATTGATCGCTGATTGTTCAGATGCATCAGCGCCATATTCCGTAGTGAATGCAATATTGATAAAATCATACAACCAACCATTGATGCCCAACTGCTGCATATAATTCGTAATACTTAATTCATCCAGGCGTTTATCATCTGCAGAAAATTTTTCAAAAGTAATATCATCAGAAAGGCTATCTATATCTTTTTTTATTTGTGCCCTGTAAGGCTGTAATGCATTTAGAAGGTCTGCTTCCTGCAAATGTTTTTGCTGAAAAAAATAGGCATATTCTTTAAGTTTAATATTCTGAGGTGATTCACGGTCGAGTAATGGCAATTTAAAATGCGCTGCAAGGTTACGCATATCTTCATGCGTTGTGTCAATAAATTCACCGCCCATTTCTGTCCACAAACCCGGGCCCATCATATCATTTACGGTTAGAATTCTTCCTCCGGGCCTTTGTGTAGCTTCATAGATAGTTGCATTGTATCCAGCATTTTTTAAAATGAAAGCAGCATGTAAACCCGCGATTCCGCCGCCAATGATCGCGATAACAGGTTGTGTACTTTTATTTTTTGTATTACAGGCATTATATAATGCGGGAACACTAAAAATCGCTGCGGCTTTCGCCATGTCACCAATAAATTTTCGCCTGGTAGGAATATTCTTTTCTTCAACTTCACTGAAATCTTTTTTTTCAAAACCTGTTGAAAAGGCTTTTTGCAAACTGCTCAAAGCATTGTCTCTTACTGCCCGTTTTAGTTTCGACATAACGATTCATTTTGGTTCGATGTAAGATAATATTTATTTTAGTAATCAACCAAAATTGTGTCTTGAAACTAAGCTATCTTTTAAATAGCAGATAGAAATGAAATATATTAAAGATCAAAAATTGTCTCTTTTATATTAAGCAAAATATACATGTTATTGGAGATGTAATTTAGCTTTCGAAAAAACATTTGTAAGGTGATGAGATCTTTCTACCGGCTCTGAAACATTTTTAATGCGTTTTCTTTTCCTTCTTAATATAAAGAACGAAGCTGCAGCTCCAGCAGCCAGGATACCCGCAATGATGAGTGACTTTTTCATATATTTTTTATGTAAAATGATTCAATGTCTGTGCCAGTTTTTAATGCAGATGTATTAAATGAAAATATATATTCAGTTTGATGAATTAAGTATATCCATCATCATAAAACATTTGCAGCGGGGAAATACTTTCATAGTTGTAATGCTTCATAATAATTAAAATAAAATGATTTATTAAAATAAAAACTTTGACCTTTATGGTATGAATGAAGAATTATCCAATTCATCATTAGGAAAAAATGAAATTGGCAAAAAACAGTCAGAACCAGGCTTTGCAAAAGTTATTCGAATTCCATTATCGCTCAAAGCATTGCCGCTGCCGGAAAATGTGCATATTAGATTGGATTCTATAACTCACGAGTTTAATTCATCAACCCGGGAAAAGCAAAAGCCTCAAAGGATATTATTAAATCATACAAATAATGAAATCAATCAACATATTCCATTAATGCTATCGGCACAATATAAAAAAGTCATTTATCATATTAATCTTTCTCAACTCTTTGAGAAATATATTGGCGAAACAGAAAAGAATATTGAACGCATATTTGAAAAAGCAGAAAATGAAAATTGGATTTTATTTTTTGATGAAGCCGATGCTTTATTTGGCAAGCGTACAAATATTAGTGATTCACATGATAAATATGCAAACCAGGAGATCAGTTATCTTTTACAAAGAATAGAAAACTACAATGGAATTGTCTTGGTTAAAGGGAATACTCAAAATTACTTTCAAATTTGCAACAAACATCATTTTGTTTCACTTGTACAAAAAGATTTCATCCCCTGATAACTTTTATTTCGCCCATGTCCCACTGAATGATCATAGAAGCTTTGCACGCCTGCAGATCATCACGCCTGTATTGAACAGCGTAATTCACGCTGTCAATAATCGTTTTATTTATTACTGAAAAAATCGCTGGTGCAATTTCCCCTGAAAAATTTGCAGAAGTACTAAGGATTGGTTTTCTAAACCTTTTGATCAATGCTTTACAGAATGCATCTTTACATATTCGCATTGCAACAGAACCATCATTCGCAATTGCATTATCTGCAATCCCAATGGCTTGCTTATAAATGACAGTAACCGGTCTTTTTTGCGCCTGCAAATAATCAAATATTGCGAGATCAGGAGCGGCTGTATATTTCAAAATATCTTTTTCCTCCGCTACCAACACAACAAAACTTTTCTCTGATGGCCTTTTTTTTAATTGAATTATTTTTTCCACAGCAGTTTCATTTGTCGCATCACAACCCAATCCCCAAATTGTATCTGTTGGGTATAAAATAATACCTCCATTTTTCAAAACTTTCAGGCAATTTTCTATGTCATTTTTATATTCCATAAATAATTTAAAGCTTTAAGTATTCATGCATAACTGCGCCTGCACATTTTTCACCGGTAAATTTTTGCGCATGTGCCCAGCCTTTTTCAATTAAAGTATTTCGCAAATTGCTATTCGAAATAATTTGCTCCATATAATCTGCCAATACTGTGTAATCATTTGGAGAAATATATAAAGCACCATCACCTCCCGCTTCGGGCAAACTTGAAATATTCGAAGTGATCACCGGTATTTTACTACAAAGCGCTTCTAAAACAGGTATACCAAAACCTTCAAAAATTGAAGGATAAATCATACATACAGCTTGCTGGTAAATCGCCGGAAAGTCAGTAGCCATCGTATATCCCGGTTGTTGTGCAGTTGATTCCTGTTCACTTAAAAATATAACAAGTTCTTCCAGATTATTTACCTTTAAGAAATTTTTTACCTGTTGTTTATATGCTCCCCCATCACCAATAACTACCAATGGAATTTTATCTTTCATGATGTCCAGGGCCTTGCATATCACCAGCAGATTTTTTCTTTCAATAATAGTACCGGTATATAAAAAAAACTTGTCCGGCAAACCGTATATTTTTTTTACACGATCTTTTTCTTCGTCACTAACTTTTTTAAAAAAACGTTCATCACAACTTTGATAGCAAACGGCAATATTATCTTCAGGAACATTGTATAGCTCCATTAAATCATTTTTAGTTTGCTCACTGATCGCGATTATTTTGTCGGCATGTTTACAGGCATATTGAAATTTATAGCGGTAAATTTTCCTGTCAATTAAAGCATATTGTTCCGGGAAACGTTCAAAAATTAAATCATGCATAGTGACAATGCTTTTAATATTTGTTGCATCAATTCCCTTCGGAATTTCATGGCTCAGGCCATGATAAAAATCAATATTATTTTTGAGCAAATCAGTTTTTATTAAACTGCTTCTCCATAGTTTTCTTAAACTTCTTGTAGTAAAAGTAGCCGGCGATATAATGTGCATATTGGGAAATGGGGAAACATCAAACCGATCTGTAATCAAAGGTGTGCAGGGAAAATAATTTTCATTAGGAAAGAATGTTGCCAGTGAACGAATAAGTGTGCGGCTATAATGGCCGAGACCTGTACCATTGGTAAACGCCCGTTTCGCATCAAAAGCAATATTCATAATATAAATTTCTTATCTGCAAAAATGCACTATCTTTTTATAAAAATTAAAAACCGGCACATTCATTTTTAAGGATGCTTTATGTTTGTAAAAAAAAGAAAATGGAATTAAAACAATATATCGTCGATGCCTGGAATAATCGCGCACTTTTAGGAGAAGAAAAATATGAACAGGCAGTGCGTTCAACGATCCTGGAAATTGATAAAGGTTTATTACGTGCCGCTGAAAAAATAAATGGAGAATGGCAGGCTGTAGAATGGGTAAAACAGGCGATCCTCTTATATTTCTCCATTGCAAAAATGGAAACCTATACCCTACCGCCTTTTGAGTTTTATGATAAAATGACTTTAAAGAAAGATTATAAATCGCTTGGTGTACGCGCTGTACCGCATGCTGTAGCGCGTTATGGTGCATATATAGCGCCACAGGTAATTCTAATGCCTAGTTATGTAAATATCGGTGCGTATGTGGATGAAGGCACAATGGTGGATACCTGGGCAACCGTAGGAAGTTGTGCGCAGATTGGCAAACACGTGCATCTCAGTGGTGGTGTAGGTATTGGTGGCGTGCTCGAACCTTTGCAGGCAACACCTGTAATTATAGAAGACAATTGTTTTATTGGCAGCCGTTGTATAATTGTTGAAGGTGTAATTATAGAGAAAGAAGCTGTGCTTGGCGCAAATGTTGTGTTGACACAATCCACAAAAATTATAGATGTAAGCGGCGATAAACCGATTGAATATAAAGGCCGCGTACCATCACGCAGCGTGGTAATTCCGGGTAGCTATACCAAATCTTTTCCTGCCGGTGATTACCAGGTCAATTGTGCATTGATCATTGGAAAAAGAAAGGAAAGTACGGACGTGAAAACCAGTCTGAATGATGCTTTGCGGGATTTCCAGGTGAGTGCCTGATTTACTTTACCGATTTTTTCACGTCATTGACCGACGAAATAATATCAATAGCCTAAAAGGGCTTGTTGTGATTGATCTTGTAAAATACTTTTACATTTCAATTTAAAAAACGAATCATGTCAAAGAACAATTATCCTTCCCCTCAAAAAAGAATGTGGACAGGAATATTTATTATCGGCGCGGGAATATTATTTTTTATTAAACAGATGGGAGTACTTTTTCCAGAATGGTTTTGGGACTGGCCCATGATCCTCATTGCAGTTGGCCTATTATCCGGGTTGCAAAACAATTTTAGAAATAATGTCTGGATCATCCTGGTGTTTTTGGGTGCAATCTTTTTATTTGATGATAATATGACGGGCTGGAACCTGCACCAGTTTATCTGGCCTGTTGCACTCATTCTATTTGGTTTCTTTTTTCTTACAAAAAGAAAACGGTGTTCAAACCGTTTTAGAAACCGTGGTTTTTCAGGTTCTATACCGCAGGGCAATGAGCCATTCACCACTAATGTTGATGATGATAGCAATGAATTCATCGACTATAATACGTTTATGGGAAGTATAAAAAAAAAGATAGTCTCTAAAAATTTCCGGGGCGGAACAATAAGCTGTGTGATGGGTGGAACGGAGCTGGATCTTTCCCAGGCAGATTTACAAAAGCCTGCTATCATAGATATTTCACAACTTTTTGGAGGTACAAAAATAGTGGTGCCGGCACACTGGGATATTAAAAGTGAAATAAGTGCCATGTTTGGTGGCTTTGAAGACAAGCGAAATATTTCTTCCAATGTAATTGACAGCAATAAAACACTTTTGCTAAAAGGCAGTACTTTGTTTGGTGGTATAGAAATTTCAAATTATTAAATTAATACTCAACCACTTTCCTTAATTAAATTTAGTATACTTAAAAAATCATTGCAATGAACTGGTATCTCGCCAACATCATATACCGTATTTTATGCGCGGATGGAACACATACACCACAGTTTGATGAACAAGTCCGTATTATATATGCGGAAGACAAACTGGATGCATTTCATAAAGCAAGGCGCATTGGCCACCAGGAACAAGATTCATTTTTGAACCAGGCTGAAAAGCCCGTGCGGTGGCAGTTTATAGATATTACGAGCCTTGCAAAATTGGATGCAAATGCAGATGGTGCGGAAATATTTTCACGTGTACATGAAATTGAAAATGCAGCACTATATTTGAAAAAGATCAATCAATATGCGGCTGCAATTTTGGAAGACAGCTTGCAGGAAATTCCACAAGTCAATTAATTCTTTTGGATACAAACACACATTATACCAATAAAATTAAACTGGTTTTTATAGCCTGGTGGGTAAACTGGGCAGTAGTGCATTGCATGGTTTTACACGGCTTTGGCGTTTCATTTACCCAGGCAATTACAGATAGTTTAGTAAGCAATATATTACTCGCCGCTGCCTGTCTTCTGATCAGTAATAATATGCGGTATTATTTACCGCGCCGGGAAAAATATATTTATGTTATTATAGTAAGCGCAGCCCTGGGCGCGATATGGTTATTAAGTATGCGATTTATTTTGTGGCTGATCTTTCAACAGGACGATGCGTACATGCATATGCTGAAGCTCTCTTCCTCACTGCGTTACAGCATTGCTTTCCTGTTGATTGGCAGTATGGCAATGATTAGTCTTGCCTGGTATTCTGAAAAAGAAAAATCATTGTTAGATGCCCGCAAACAGGATGCGGAAAAATTATTAAGGGATTCAGAATTACGTACTTTGCGCAACCAGTTACAACCACATTTTTTATTCAATGCATTAAATTCTATCAGTGCGTTGATCATTTCCCAGCCGGAAAATGCACGCAGTATGATTCAGCAATTATCAGATTTTTTACGTGGAAGCCTGCGCAAAGATGATGTGCAATTAAATACTTTGAAGGAAGAAATTGACTACCTGCAATTGTATCTTGATATTGAAAAAGTACGATTCGGTCATCGGTTAGCAACAAACATAATCATTGACAACGAAGAATTATTTCAACTGAAAATTCCAAATATGCTGCTACAACCTGTTATGGAAAATGCAATCAAATTTGGATTATACGATACACTTGGAGAAGTTTGTATTTCACTGACAGCTACAGAAAAAGATGCGCTATTAGTTATCACTATTAAAAATCCATTTGACCCGGAAACCTCGCTGCCATTGCATGGAACTGGCTTTGGACTTACTTCAGTAAGAAAAAGGCTTGTGCTTTTATATGGCCGTCACGACTTATTAAAGACCATTGCAGAAGATCAAATTTTTACAACAATAATTTCAGTACCACAAATATGAAAGTAATTATTATAGACGATGAACCGCTTGCAAGGACAGTAATCAAAGAATATTTGCAATCGCATGATGATATTCAAATAATAGCAGCATGCAATGATGGTTTTGAAGGCATAAAAGCTATACAGGAATTGCAACCGGATTTGATTTTCCTGGATATTCAAATGCCCCGGATCAATGGCTTCGAAATGCTCGAGCTGATCGAAAATCCGCCACATGTAATATTTACAACTGCTTACGAGGAATATGCGTTAAAGGCTTTTGAAATACATGCCATTGACTATTTATTGAAACCATTCAACAAAGAACGTTTTGATAAAGCATTACAAAAAGCCATGCAACAAAATGCGGTTACGGAAAAAGAATCTTTTTTACAGACCATGACTTTGCCGGTACAAACAAACCGGATAGTGGTGAAAGATGGTGGTAATATTCGCATCATTCCTTTGGCACAGGTATTTTATTTGGAAGCAGCAGATGATTATGTAAAAATTGTAACGAAAGAAAACACTTTTTTGAAAAAACAAACCATGACCTATTTCGAGGAGAACCTGCCGCATGGCCTGTTTGCACGCGTTCATCGGTCATTTTTAGTGAATACACAAATGGTTACAAGAATTGATCCTTATGAAAAGGACGGGCATTTGGTATTGCTTACAAATGGCATCAAAATTCCTGTAAGCAAAAATGGATATAAAAAATTAAAAGACATGCTGGGTTTATAAAGAATTATTTTTTACCATAATGCTTTTTTCATTTTGCAAAGGCCGCAATGTATAACCCCTGCTTTTCAGCAATTGCAATAATCCCTTTTCACCTCCAAGATGCCCGGCACCAACAGCGATCAATAATTGTTTATCTTTTGAAATTTGGGGAAATAAATTCGCCCAGTTCTGATTACGCTGGTAAATCATTTTATCCTGGATCTCGGGTGTATCTCCGCCATCATTTTTTAATGAATAAGCAAGTAAAGAATCCAGGTCCTGATTTTTATATAATTGAATCATCTCTTCTATTTGTGTAGTTCCGGCACGAATACTATCCACACTATTCACGAGGTCAGCGGCTTGTTTAGTATAAGGAATTTGTTCCAGGATAACGACCTGGAATGCAGCCGTTTCAAGCCCTTTGATCTCTTTCTTGTATTCATGTGCGACCTGCATGATAGCCATTTCCATTCCATCTGTTTGTTCACATGGAAGAATCGCCTGGTATACCAGTGAACCAATAAGCATGGGTTGCATTTTTTGCAATAAATTAAACTGCGTTCCTAAATTATGTGTTTCAAAAAAATCCTGAACGCGTGAAAATTCTTCCGGCGTAAGCAATTGTGCAAGTGTAGTATCGCCCTGCATCATTCCCATAGTTGCGCCATTAATTAATTCACCCAAATCATCCAGATCTATTTCAAAATATATTTCATCTGCATGCTGAATGACAGCAGATAACTGGTCACTTAATTGTGCATCTTCGGCACATAACAGATGCATGGTTCCAAAAATATAAGATGGCTTTTGCAAGCCGTTCCCGGACACTTCCCATAAGAGACTCTTGTTATTTGTTGAAGTCATATAATTCGATTGGCTTTTACCCTGGCAACTTATTAGTCCGGCCAGTGTGAAGAGTGTCATACAAAAGGTAAATGATCTTTTCATAATGCCTGTAAATTTACTGGTAAGAAATTTAAACTATGAAACCACTTTATCTTTTGGCATGATTTTTACGATTAATCAAAAGTTTTTTAAGGGTTTAGGGTTGAAAAAAAGGGGCGTTGATTCTTCATCGGCCCCATTTTATTTTATACCATATAAGCTTCCGCTTTTTAAAAATAAACGATCCACTTTTGCTTCAATACCAGGATCTTTCGTCAATACAGGTGCATTGCCGGGTTTCATGCGGGCATCTATGATAAATGGCCCGGTGCAACCCCAGTGCTTGTTTTCAATGAATTGGCCCACACCAGAAATATCCTGTGCAGGATTGCTTCTTGTGAATGTAACCCAGAGAAAATTATTCAGAGACTGCATAACAAAATTGGTATCATCACAAATAATAATCATCGGGAAACCTTTAAGTTCTTCTTCCTTATTGGATAACTCATCTATTAAATCTTTGATTTCGATTCTGGCATTTTCTTTATTTAAATAAACATTTCCCTGTAAAGCTATAATGCCGGGAAAAATACAAACCGGCTTTGAAAATTTTTCTAAGAAAGCCAGGCATCCGGGCATTGCTGTAGATAATTCACGCACAACTTCTCCATACGCTGCTAAAACTACTTTGCTTCCTTCATTGATCGCTGTGCCTGAATAATCAAGGGTATCAATCGTGGTTTTTGTATAAAAATGAAGATCACGCCGAAGATCAATCCGTGATAGTATGTATTGAAAAAAATCAGGAATATGTTTTGTGCTTAAATGATTTTTTTCATCAGCAGTGATCCAGATATATTTTGCTAAACTCAATTGAGAACTTCCAAGAATATGATTGGCAATGGTTAATAATTCTGCTGGTTTTTTTTCTTTCGCATATGGTGTATACCGCTCACTTCCAATAGCGAGTAACAGGGGATGAACACCAGCGGCATCTACAGCATTTAATTCTTTTAAGCCCGGTATTTCATCCTGTATCGCATCTCCTGTTAACTCATGAATTAAAGCACCAAAAGCAGTGTCTTCCTGCGGTGGCCGCCCCACAATAGTAAAAGGCCAGATCGCATTTGTTTTAGCATATACTTTTTTTATACGGAGCAAAGGAAAATCATGTTTCAAACTATAATAACCGAGGTGATCTCCAAAAGGCCCTTCCGGTTTTACTTCACCAGGCATTACATCGCCGGTGATCACAAAATCTGCATCATTACTGATGCAATACCCATCTTTATACATATAACGAAAACGCCTGCCACCAAGGATTCCGGCGAATGCGATCTCACTTAAATTTTCAGGTAAAGGCATAATGGCCGCAAGTGTATGTGCCGGTGGGCCACCCACAAAAATGCTCACACGCAAGGGTTTATTTTCCTGCTGCGCAATTGTTTGATGAATGCCAATTCCGCGGTGCAATTGATAGTGCAATCCCGCTTCTTTATCCGGAATATATTCATTTCCACTAAACTGAATTCTATACATTCCCAGGTTGCTGTGTTTAACCCCAGGCTGTCGAAGATTTTCCGTATATACCTGAGGTAGTGTAATGAATGCACCTCCATCATCCGGCCAGTGTTTTATTTGGGGTAAATCACTTAAAGCGATTTGCTGTGCCAGAACTGGTTTGAAGAAATTATTTTTATAGGGAATTGCATTAAAAGCATTCAGCCCCGGATTGATAAAACTTCCTGTTTTTTTAAAAATTAAAGAAGGGTCTTTTTTTAAGGCAATAATTTTTTTTAAATGTGCGAATGTATTTGCAAAAATAAAACGGCTTCGTTCCAGTGTACCGAAAATATTAGAAGCAGCACGAAATTTATTTCCCTTTATATTTTCAAATAAAATTGCCGGGCCTTTTAATTCATGCACACGCAAATGAATGGCGGCCATTTCCAGGTTGGGATCCACTTCTTCGCGAATACGTACAAGCTGTTTATTTTTTTCCAAATCCAACAAACATTCTTCTAAGGTGGAATAACTCATTTAATTATATCAATTAAAAAAAGAGAATTCAAAAATACACCAGATTTATAATACTTTTCCTGGGCAACTTACTTTTGATTTAGGGTTTCTTGTCGCTCCATTTTTAAATACATTACTGCCGCCGGAGGGCAAAGCAAAAGAGAGTTTAAAAAGAACAAAATAATAGGTATCACCCCTGCTTTGATTTCCCCGGTTGGTATCATTGGGATAGCGTGCAGAAGGATCTATTTCATTTTTACGAAATGAATATTTAACCGATAAAGGGCCATTGCCTTTCAATAGTGATAGTGAATCCGGATAAGTAGTACTAACGTCATCCAGGTAATCCGTAAACAATCTCCGGAAACTGGCTTCAGCGCTGATGCTGATATGATCATTGAGCTTGTAACGAATGCCACCACCAAATGGAATATTAAACTGGAATAAACTATATGGCTTACGATCCGGATATTGGGAAAGACCCTGGCCTTCGGTTCCCAATGGCTGCAGGTAAACTTTATTTCCAGCCGTATCAAACGTATACGGATTAAAATGAAAAACACCGATACCCGCATAAAAAAATGGATTGATGAGTGGTGGGTCAGTTGTAGAAAACAAATTATATTCTAACAATAAATTTCCCTCAACTACTGTGGATGTGAAATTTAAATTGCGTGCAATTAGTTGCGGCTTTTGAGCTTTTTTATCATCCCCGCTAATTTTACAATAAATGATATTTCCATTAATTCCTATATGGTCATTCAGGCTATAACCCAGGCCGACAGTGAATGCGGGCAAAAAATTGTTGGGTTTAAATTTTTGTAATTGCAAATCTCCGTTATAGGTCACAGCGCCAAGACCCACATCCACTTGAAATGTCTGGGAAAATGCATTTGATAGATAAAAAAAAGTAATAAGAATGAAAATTATTTGTTTCATAGAAGATTAAAACTTAGTTCAACCAGGATTACCTATACTAAGATAGCACTTTACAAATACAAAACGTATGTTAAAGGAAAATATTCTTTCATTCATTTTTAAATAATGCTTTACCTGTTTACATAAAAAAAAGGGCAAGCCCTTTAATGAAGAAATTTATTTTTTAAAATCAATTATTTGGGTAACAATTTTACATTGATTGCATTAGCGCCTTTGGGACCCATTTCTACTTCAAAACTCACTTTACTTTTTTCCTCAACAGCATCAATCAGGCCATTCACATGAACAAAAACGCTTTCCTGTGTTTCTTTATCACGAATAAAACCAAAGCCTTTTGCTTCATTAAAAAAAGTGATCGTTCCTTCCCGAATTAGATCGGCAGGATCAGTCTCTTCATGTTTGGGTACACCAATATTAATGTCTTCAACATTCACGCGTATTTTTTTTCTCGGGTCCGGCGGGGTTTCAGAAAAATTTCCATTTTCATCAATGTACACCAGCATATCATCCAGTGTTTTGCCGGTTTGCTGGTTTTCTTTTCTTTCTTGTTTTCTTTCCAGTTTTTCTTTCCTGTTTTGCCTTTTTTTCTTTTCGCGTTCCTTTTTGTTCCAGGTTTCAGCCATATAATGATCTCTTTAAATGATAAAATAATGCAGTGAATTGAAGTAATTCGTAGAGAAAAGGGTAATCTAATTACTATGAATTAGTGCAAAATTAAGTTTTTTTAAGCAAACCTGCAAAGCTAAAAAGCAAACCTGTTTTTGAAATTGAGTATTTCCTCCACAAATTCTGATTCGGGAAAATCGATATAGGAAAATAAAGCAGATTCGCGTTTAACTTCCAATTGGAAACCCGTATAATTCTGGTTAATAAAAAAAGATTCAATGCCGGGATACACTTCATTTACTGCTTCTACTACTTGCAATACCTGCATATTTTTATCCACCAGGTTATACACACCGGATGGAATTTCGTTTTGAAAAATTTGCACCAGTGCATCCCTGGTTTTATCTATGGAAATAAAAGCGCGACTTTGATTCCCGGAACCATTGATTGTAATACGGCCAGTAAAATGCGCGTCAAAAATAAATTTGTTGATCATCGCATCAAAGCGCATACTCTTACTATATCCATAAACATTACCCAATCTTAAAATAATCGTATTCATTTTATCCGTTAAGCGCAACACATGCGTTTCTGCTTTCAATTTTGAAATTGAATAAAAACTTTCAGGCGATGGTGTTGTTTTCTCATCCGCAGCTGAAACTGTATGTCCATACACTGCTGCAGAACTTAAAAAAATAAACTTTTTTACGGCACTTTCTTCCAGTGCATACGTAAGCTCAGCGGTTCCCCAATGATTTACCTGTTCATAAATATGCGCATCAGTGTTCGCAAAAGGAGTAGTTACTTTTGCAGCAAAATGAAAAACAATATCTACATCCTTTAAAGCTTGTTTTAATTTCCGGGAGTCAAGTATATCGCCATTTTTAAAAGAAATTTTATGGCTATTCAGATTTGTACCAATGAATAAATTATAGTTTGCCCGGCTGAGGTTATCATAAATAATAATTTTTTTTACTGTGGGTAACATTGCAAGTGAAGCAACTAATTCTGTTCCAATATAACCTGCACCACCCGTAATAAGTACATTCATTTTGTTGTGTTAAGCAGTTGATTTATCCTCTTTTTTTTCCACGAGATCTGTATTCAAACCACATTCTGTTTTCTTTAAACCAAACCAGCGTCCATTGCGTTCGTCCAAATCCAAATTCCATTTTCTTGTACAAGGTTCACAACCTATACTATAATAGCCTTCATGTTCCAGGGGATGATGTGGAATTTCATGTACCCTTAAATAATCATAGATCATTTTACCGGTCCAGTCGAGCATGGGATGAAAGCGCGTAGTATTCCATTTCGATTTTTCTTCAATTTGCAATTGCTTTCTAAAATTCCCCTGGTCAGCACGCACACCATTTATCCATATATCATGCATTGCAAGAATGGGCTCTAATGGAACCACTTTATTCAGATGGCAACAAAGATCCGGGTCACTCGCATATAATAATTTCCCCTGCGCATCCCGCTGGTGAATTTTTGCTGTAGAAGAATAAATATTGACCAGTTTTAAATCCAGCAATTTGGTGATCTGATCCCGGTATGTAAGGGTTTCAGGGAAATGATATCCCGTATGTATAAAATATACCGGTATCGTTTTATCTATCTTGCTAAGTATATGCAATAAGACAATACTATGGGTTTGAAATGAAGATGTAGTAAACATTTTCAATCCCATTTTTTTATACCCACTTATTGTATCCGTAATTTCTGATTCAGTCATAAGCACTTAATAAGTTGCACCATGGAATGAATAACTCAGGGATTTTCAACTGTTTTTTCCTGGGCGAGTTCTGCATCATCCGGGGTAGATTTCATATCCCTGTCGAATGCATATAAAGATTCACCGGAAGCTCTTTCGCCGCCTGCAATTTTTAATTTATCCAGCATGTTCATCACCATTGTTTCTTCTTCTGTTTGTTCTTTCACAAACCATTGCATGAAATTCCAGGTTGCCCAATCACTTTCATCAAAACTCATTTTTACGATTTTATAAATCCCTGTTGTATTATCTACTTCATGCTGAAATGTTTTTTCAAAACAATCCTGTACACCTTTTGGATCTGCAGGCGGAGCCGGAATTGCCGTCACCGTTACTTTTGCGCCACGTTGCAGAATATACTCAAGAATTTTCATCATGTGGCTTCGCTCTTCATTCGCGTGGCGAAATAAAAAATTTGCAATGCCATCATATCCCTGTTCGGCCGCCCATGCTGCATAGGATAAATAAATTTGTGCCGCATGCGCCTCTTTGGTCATTTGATCATTTAACGCTTTACAAATGTTTTTACCAAGCCTGTTCGTATTCATAATTTTTAAAAAATTAAAGATGTAAAAAATAGATTCCTTCAAAATTACTTGATGAACGCTAAATTTTTTGGATTTAAAAAAATTATATCATTTTTTTAAATTGAGTTTAAAAAATATTATTTAATAGTATACCGAAATCCTGCATACAGCAATCTGCCGCTCAATGGACCGTAAATTAAACTGGCATCAAAATATTCGCCAAAGGGTTTATCCGCGGAAATAATCACAGTATGCTGAAAATAATTGGTGATGTTTTCTGCACCAATATAAAAACCAATATTTTTATTTTTCCCAAATGATTTGCTCAATTGCGCATTCATGGTAATATATGCCGGTGAAGTAGCTGGGAACTGGTATTCAATCGGATTCACCGCAGTTGAAGGAATTCTTTTTTCCCCGGTAAAATTAATTGTATAATCAATTTTCCAATCTTTTATGGAATAACCAAAATTTGCAAAGCCACGCTGGCGTACGTTCAAGGGCTTTTCCAGTAACTCATTTCCATAGGTTGTACGAACATCAAAATTCCTGTATGCGAGACGTACATCCAGATTTTTTACTGGAATGAAATTGAGCTCTGCCTGGAAACTGTTTGAGTATGATTTTCCTTCTAAATTATAAAAATTAATCTCGCGTGGATTTTCTATATCCACCACAACCTGGCTGGTAAAATCATTCCTGTAAAAATCCAGGCTCAGCATCGCATCGCGTGCAAACAACTTGAATTTTTGATCAATACTAATGCCTTTGTTCCAGGCAATTTCAGGATCTAAACCATAAGCGCCGTTTGGGTTTGCTGATATTATATTCAACATGCGCGAACTTGCCATAAGACCAATATTTTCTGCAAGTATATTGGCGGTATGCTGTCCCCTGCCAGCGCTCACTCGAATGATCGTCCCAACAATAGGCTCATAGCGCAGGTTTAATCGGGGTGTTGCAAATAAGCCATACAAATTATTATGATCCACACGGATACCGGCAACAAGGCTAAATTTTTCATCTAATTTATAACTGTATTCAAAAAATGCACCGGGCACAATTTCTTTTCTTGCATAAAAATTGGCTGCATATATTTCATCATAATTATCAGCAGAAAAACTAAGACCCGTACGAAAAGTATTATTGGTATTCCCTAAAATACTCTGGTAAATTAAATTAGAATAAAAAGTTTTTTGTTTTGCGTCATAAGGCGTAAGACCGAAAAAAGAATTTTGTTTGAATGAAGATGCAGACAATTGCAAGCCAATACTTTTATATTTTTTTTCAGGAAAAATATAACCAATTTTTGCATAGCCTTCTTCCCGTTCAATATCCATCCCAAAACCATACGCATTCGTGGTTAGTTTATCCTTTGATTCAAATGAATTTTGCCCACCTGTTTTATTATCTTTCAAAGCTTTAATTCCAAATTGAATTTTCCAGCCTTTATTATCATCATAGTGCCAGCGGTTCATTATACTGAATAAATTTCCTGTAGGTAAGTCGCGGAAACCATCTTTATTTATATCCACTTTATTCGCCAGGAAATCATCATGCAATAAAATTCCTGTTGCCCATTTAGAACCTATTTTTTGAAAATAATTTATATTCACATCGCCCTTTCCCATTTCATTTGCATACCCGTTCAAATAAAATTTATCAGCAGTTGCAGGCTTTTTTAATTCTACATTTATCTGACCGGCAATACTTTCAAAACCATTGACAACAGATCCTGTGCCTTTACTCAACTGGATACTTTCTATCCACGGACCGGCAATGCTGTTCAATCCGGAAGGCGTGGCAAGTCCTTGTAATCCAGGTAAATTTTCAACAGTAAGTAACGTATAAATTCCGGCCAGGCCGAGTAATTGTATTTGTTTCGCACCCGTTATTGCATCACTGTAGGAAACATCCACTGATGGGCTTGTCTCAAAACTTTCACTCAGGTTGCAACAAGCTGCTTTGAGCAAATCATTTGAATTAATTGTTTGAATTCTAATTGGTGAAAATGTACTGATATAGGCACGGGATTTTGTAGAAACCGTTACTGCTTTCAATTGCCCGTTTGCCGCAAGAATCACTTGCAAATCAGCTTGATTTTTTACTGCAAGTGTATCGGATTGGTAACCAGTATACGTAATCACTAAATTAATATTTGTTGAATCCGGTGAGATAGAAAATATACCATGTTTATCTGTGATCGTACCGTGAGAAGTGCCCTGCCAGAGAATTGCAGCCCCTTCGAGAGGTAAAAAATTTCCTTTACTATCTTCTGAAACTACTACGCCGCGGATATTATTGGCGGGCTCGTTTACATTATTTTTGACTGTTGTTTCATTTGTTATATCACGGTATAAACAACATGGCGGGAGTGAATGATATACTGCGTCTTTTGCTTTTTTCAATTCTGTATCATGACCAACATCTGCAATTTTTTGATTGATACCTTCAAAAGAAATAACAGTGGAATCGTAAATTATCTTGAGCATTTTTGTGGGGATATCCCAATTAGCATAAGAAACACCTTTTATTTTCAATGCTTTTTCTATACGCTGTTTGCATTGAATACATTCCCCGGATACATGAAAAATAGTCGTGTCAGCAGTCTGTGATTTTCCCTGTAAGGAAAATAAAATACATGCTGTAAAAAAAAGAGGATGCAATATTCTTTTTGATAAAATATAATTAATTAGGTTCATTTTTTGAATTTTTCTGCGATGTAAATAATTGATTAAATGCGAACATTTATTCAATGGAGAAATTATATATTAAAATAAAATTGCTATTGCTTTTCAACAACACATCGTATTTCAACAGGCAGAAAAAATCAGATAAGGATACAACAATAAAATGCCTGGAAATCAGGCGGGCTGTGGTGATGAGAATTGTTTGAAGAAAATGTTTGTTTCAAATTCTTAGCAAAATATATTGGTTTATTTTCAGGAAATATAACAGGAACAAAGGATGGAAAAAGTTTAATTTTTTGCGAAAAAGATTCTGGTTGGTTTTGGTCCGGTGAAGATTTTAAAACAATCACATGATCCTGGCAACAGTCGCCGGATTTATTTTTTTTCATGCCGCATTTGCCACAATTACCGTTTTCACTGTTTGAGGTTCCAAAATCAATGGAAGAAAGTTTACCCATACACTGGTGTAAATAGATACTTGCACCGGAGCTCGTAGTAAGATACGCAAAAGCTAATATGAGCAGTAAAATTTTCTTCATGTAAAAAGTAAAGGTACTATTTTAAAAACGCATTAATTTGTTTCCCGCATTTGCTTCAGGCCTTTCGTCCATTTCAATAATTCAGTCATCATATTCTTCACCGATTTACCGATCAATTCGTCTGCATGGAATATTCCATTTTCATCAATCTTTTTTTCAAAGAAAGGTAAGGGCACGCCTTCCATCAGCGGCACCAATTTCACGGTCGTAAAAATTTCCTTACACATTTGCGCGGAACGTAAACCACCAGAAATACCACCATAACTGATGATACCAATTGGTTTATAATTCCATTCTTTATATACAAAATCAACGGCATTTATCAGTGTGGGTGGTGCGCCATAATTATATTCAGGAATGATACAAATATATGCGTCGGCTTCAGCAATTTTCGCTGCCCAGGCTTTGGTGTGTTCATGTTCGTATTGCTGCAGGCGCGGGTGTTTCGGCTCATCCAAAAAAGGTAAATTAATTGTTGCCAGGTCAAGTATTTCGGCATCAAAATCTGTGTATGCTTTGACTGCTTCTGCAAACCAATTGGCTACATAAATTCCTTTCCTTTCCGGCCTTGTACTGGCTACAATAATTTTTAATTGATACATTTATTTTACTGATATTTTTTATTTAAAAAATTACACACCAAAAGAAGAACCACAACCACAAGTTGTAGAAGCATTTGGATTTATAAAAACAAATCCCCTGCTATTCAGCCCTGGCTCCCAATCTATTTGCATACCATCCAGGTATATTTCATGTGCTTTATTCATGATACAGGGAATGCCATCCAGTTCGAATGCAAAATCTGCCTCGTCCTTTTTACCAAATTCAAGAATATAAGTCATGCCACTACAGCCTCCGCCTTTTACACCAATACGCAAACTATCTTCCTGATTAAAGTTTTCCTGGGACATCAGTCGCCTGATCTCTGCAACAGCATTTACAGAAAAGCTGAGGGGCATTAAAGTTTGAATAGCCATATAAGAATTTTTTCTCGCGCAAAATTACATGAAACTGGTGTATTTATGAAGTTAAAACGCAGTTTAGCTGATTCCGCTTTTGCTTGTTATTTTTGCAAAAAATTAAACCTTGGATTCATTTAACTTTATCATGATTGCAGGAGCTGTTCTGCTTCTTGTGCTTTTTATAGCCTATGGACTTTTTTCAAAAAATAAAAAAACACCTCTCATACCAACAGGCGACAATACCGCCATGCAAATGCAAGTCATGGCTTACGAAAGGCTGACGATTTTGGTGGACCGAATTGCTTTGCCCAACCTGATTTCCCGCGTAAATATGGCAGGGGTTTCTGCGCAGGAAATGCAGTCTATGCTTACACAAAATATCAAAGAAGAATTTTCGCATAATATCACCCAGCAATTATATGTGAGCGCAGATGCATGGTCTGCAGTTAAAAATTTAAAAGAACAAAATTTACTCATCATTAACCAGTACGCGAAAACATTGCCGCCGCAGGCTACAGGCCTGGACCTGAATAAAAATTTATTGGAATATTGTATGCAAAATAAAAAAGGTGCATTGCATGAAGTGGTGAATGAAGTATTGAATTTTGAAATGAAAAAAACATTGCTGGGTTAATTTAATTGCATTCTATGAAAGAAAGAAAAACAGATAGTGGGATAGACATTAAGACTGTTTATACTGAAAAAGATATTCCTGCAACTTTTAAGGAAGAAATGCCGGGCGAATTTCCTTATACCCGCGGCGTACAAAAAGATATGTATCGCGGCCGTTTATGGACCATGCGGCAATATGCAGGATTTTCCACGGCAGAAGAAAGCAATAAAAGATATAAATATTTATTGGCGCATGGTGTGAATGGATTAAGCGTTGCCTTTGATCTTCCAACGCAAATAGGTTATGACAGCAGTCATTTATTAGCAGAAGGTGAAGTGGGAAAAGTAGGCGTGGCTATTGATAGCTTGGAGGATATGGAAGAATTATTTAAAGACATACAACTCTCGGATATTTCTACTTCCATGACCATCAATTCGACTGCATTTATTTTACTCGCATTTTATGTGACGCTCGCAAAAAAACAGGGCGCTAACTTAATGCAACTTCGGGGCACCATTCAAAATGATATATTAAAAGAATACGCTGCAAGAGGAACTTATATTTATCCGCCCAAAGCTTCCATGCGAATCATTACAGATATTTTTGAATGGTGTGAAATTTCATTGCCAAAATGGAATACCATTTCCATTTCAGGGTATCATATCCGCGAAGCTGGGAGCACTGCAGTCCAGGAAATCGCTTTCACCCTGGCAAATGGAAAAGCATATGTAAAAGCCGCACTGGGCAAAGGTTTGGACATCAATAATTTTGGTAAAAGATTATCCTTTTTCTTTAATGCCCACAATAATTTATTTGAAGAAATTGCCAAATTCCGCGCTGCAAGAAGTATGTGGGCGGAGATCATGCAATCACTCGGTGCAACAGATCCGAAAGCCATGATGATGCGCTTTCATACACAAACCGGTGGTAGCACACTGACCGCTCAACAACCGATGAATAATATTTCGCGTGTAGCTATTCAAACCTTAGCCGCGGTTCTTGGTGGTACACAAAGCCTGCATACAAATGGCTTTGATGAAGCATTGAGTCTGCCTACGGAAACAGCAGCCGGCATTGCATTACGTACACAACAAATCGTCGCTTTTGAAAGTGGTGTTCCCGATACAGCAGATCCGCTTGCAGGTAGTTATTTTGTAGAAGCACTCACCATAGAAATGACATCTAAAGCATATGATTTAATACATCAAATAGATGAAATGGGCGGAAGTGTACAAGCCATTGAAAATGGATTTATGCAAAACGAAATTGCAAAAAGTGCATATATCTGCCAACAGGAAATTGAAAAAAAAGATAAAATAATTGTTGGGGTAAATGAGTTCCAGTCTGAAAGTAAAAACAAGATTCCGGTATTACATGTAGATGATAATATCCGGCAGGTACAAATGAATAAATTAAAATTACTCAGGGAAAAAAGAGATCAGCAAAAAGTAAAAATTTGCCTGAATCATATTGAAGCAGCAGCGATAAGTGGTGAAAATTTAATGCCGCCGGTACTTGAGGCCGCGGAACAATTATGCACACTTGGAGAAATTTCAGATGTGCTTCGGAAAGTTTTCGGGGAATACAAATAATTCATTGAGAGCAATCCATTACCAAACATTCCTGGGGCACCAGTCACCGTATCGGTTTCCAATTAAAAATCCAACCAGGATTTCATGCGTGCCATTGCTGACTGTATTTAATTTTGACGTATTGTAATCATACGAATAACCAATATTGATGGAGCTGCTTATGTTTATACCCAACATAGCTGCAAAGCCATCTTTGGGGCGAAAAGATGCACCAGCCCAAATTAAATCCCGGTATTGAAACTTGGCATTTATATTTAAACTTACGGGGACAGGGTTTACATATTTTACCATAAAAGATGTCAATAAACTAACATCTTCAGACAGTAAAAATTTATAGCCTGCCTGGAAAAATAAATGCGGAATCAGGCGCCCGCTAATTACTGAAATACTATCCCCTCCTATTTTTCCATTATTAAAACCAACTTTTTGCGGAATGATCTGTTGTGCAGCAAGGCCAATAAAATATCTGGCAGAGTATAGATAAAGGCCTGCAGAAATATCCGGTTTGATGTTGTTTAAATAACCACTCCCAGCGACAGCAGGATCTACCGGGTATGCATCACCAAAATATAATGATGTTGCATCCAATCTAAGATTTTGAATGCCCAGCGAAATACCTCCGCTTATACTTGTCTTTGGGCCGATGGGTAAATGATACGCATAAGTAGCATAAGCAGCAAACCTGTTCAAGGGCCCGGCCCGGTCGTTTAAAATAGTTAAGCCCACGCCCTGGTGCGGATCTGCTGGTACATAATTTTGCAGGAAGGATTTTCCCCGTGGATTTTCACCAGGCGCTCGTACAGATGCAGTTGTTTCCCGGTCACCTGTTGATTTTGTAAGCGGCCCGTGTATCGTTAAATAAGTTGTAACCGGTGCACCATCGAGACCTACCCATTGGTGGCGGTGACTAACTTTTACATCCCAGTAATTTTCAATACCTGCTATGGCAGGATTGATGATAAAATCATTTAAAATATACTGGGTGTAATAGGGGCGCTGCTGTGCATAGGATTGTAACAATATAAAACACAAGCCGATTAAGAATAAAGGTTTTTTGAAGATCATTTGACAATGCTGGTTTTCGCTGGTATATGCTGATGCACTTTTCTATACGTCTAAATGCAAACTATATTGCAGTATACTTGGTTTATAATCTGGCCGCAAATCTACATGGTGAAATTTCCTGATTTTAAATTTTTTCGATTTATTTCAAAAATTTTAAATTTTTTCACTTTTTAAATAATTCAAAGCTTCCGGGCCAAGATTGCAGATGAGATCTAAAATGCTGAGATTCGGAATAAAACCGGTTTTCTCCCCAAATACCTGGACATACTCACCGGGAATTTTTGCATCCCTAAAATTTTGAGGGGTATAAGAATCCCGAAGGTCGGTAAATGTATCACCCGGCTTTGGCCGCATATTAAGGCAGGTGGGCAAATCTACTTTGAACAAAAAGGCCAATTTTTCCTGAACTTTCAAATTATAATCAAAAAGGAATTTTTCTTTTAAACAAAATAAGCCATACAAACTGAGTTGATAATATTCAAAAAAAGGAGAGCGGCTATAACAAGCCAGCAATGATCTCCAATGCCTTTTCTGCCAATCCTCTGTGTAACTGATTTCCACTGACCTGAACAACGACTTTTGGTTTCGGCCACTTTTTAGTGGAACGGATAAAGTTATAGGGCCATTGCTCCCCGTAATGATACATCGGTTGCGAAAAGTTGATTTTTTAAAATTTTCATATTCAACAATATTAATATTTGTATTATTTAATAAAGTATAATAGAAGCTTATTGTTGGAAAATATTGATTGTCAATTAATAGCATAGTTATACAGTATTCTTTTTGCTTGTCGTAAAATATTTAAAGATTAAATGTAAATATAGTTAAAAATTGTATTTATACATGAATTTTATATTTCAGTTAAATATTATAAGTAAATATTTATCAATATATTACAATGTATTTATTAAAATAATTTATTTAGCCTAAACTTTTTATTGATTATTTTAATTTATCCTAAAATAAATAGCAATTAAAATTACGTATTTTTTCGCATAATGATTCTTCATTTTAAAAAAACCTACCCTACTTTCGCTAAAAATAACCTGATGAAAAATTGGTGGATATCTCCCTGCTTTTTTATTTTACTGGCTTGTGGAAAGCCGCAGGCTTTTGAATACAGGGATTTAAAAAACTTCCGGATCGACAGTGCCGGCTTTACCACTTCCATTGTAAAAATGGACCTGGTCTATTTTAATCCGAATAATTTTGGAGTGGACCTGAAGAATATTAATTGTGATGTGTACCTCAATCAAAATTATGTGGGTCATTATATGCTGGATACAAATATGTTTGTCGCCAAAAGGTCTGAATTTTATGTACCCTCAAAAATGGCAGTGGATATGAAGAATTTAATCAAAAACTCTTTGGTCAGCCTATTTTCTCCCGATGTTTTACTCGAAGTAAAGGGAACGGTAAGACTGGGTAAATCAGGAATTAATATGACCATACCCTTTCAATATTCCGGGCGGCAGTCCATATCATTTTTAAAATAAGGGATTTCCCCCATAAGAAAATATGGGTGATGGGAAGCAGAATCGCTTTAGCTAAACAATTCTTTGTTTTTAATGTTGCAAAGCTCCAGTGAAGTATAAAAACTTTTCTTTGAAGCAAGTTGCTTTAATGCATCCATGTGGGCACCATGATGCATGTCTGTTCCTAAAAGATCAACCATTTTTTGTTCCAATATGAGGTCTGCAATTTTTTTTACCGACTTTCCATAATAACCAACCAGGGAAAGCAAATTTACCTGTAAAAGACAACCCAGGTCAGCAAAACGCTCATACATTTCAAAATTCGTATGGTAATAATTATAGCGCTCCGGGTGTGCCAGGATTGGCACATAACCTTTCATCCTTAATTTAAAAATCAGGGGTTCAATATTTGTGGAAGGAGCGATATAAGACATTTCAATGAGGATATGGTTATTGCCAAAAGTGAGCAGTGGCTTCCCGCTATCTACTAATTTTTCCATATCTACATCCACCATATATTCAGCGGCAGCCTCTAACTGCATGTCAATATTTTGTGCAGCTAATTCCCTGCGCATGTGGTCCAGTTTTGGCAAAATAGTTTCAGGCGTATTGGGATAAACCTCCGCCAGGATATGCGGTGTGCATATGAGTTTATGATATCCCATCTCACGCAATGAACGAATAAAGGTAATAGATTCTTCCGGTGTTTTTAAGCCATCGTCAAGGCCCGGCAATAGATGTGAATGCATATCCACACCAATAAAGGATAGATCGGGTAAAACGGATTTGCGCTTAAACAGGTTCAACATTTTTCAGAGGGCTATTATCAAAGCGCCGAAGGTAATGAATTTTCTCCTGGTAGTGTTGAATCATACATAGTATATACAGAATTATTGCTTTTATATTCCGGTACGATCTGTTTCATCAGTTTTACTACAGCCGCATCATCATTCTTTTCAGCATGAAGCATCAATTCTTTTAAGCGGGAAGCAAATAACCCATAATCTTGTGTTTGTACTTTATTGATCAGAATTTTTTTGTGATGCGTTTCTAACACTTCTTCCGCATTATTCAGTAATTCTTCATACAATTTTTCACCTGGACGGAGACCGGTAAATTTGATTTCAATTTGCTTACCCGGTTCATGGCCGGCAAGCCGGATCATTTTTTCTGCGAGGTCTGATATCTTTACGGGTTCACCCATATCAAACAAAAACACTTCGCCGCCATTACCCATTGTAATAGCCTCCAGTACCAGTGAACAAGCTTCCTGTATGGTCATAAAATACCGAATAACTTCGGGGTGAGTTACCGTAACAGGTCCGCCATTGTCAATTTGTTGTTTAAAGCGCGGAATAACCGAACCATTGGAGCCAAGCACATTTCCAAAGCGCGTAGTAATGAATTTTATTTTGTTTGCACCAGTTGTATCCAGGTGGTAAATTTTGGAAGCATAATTACTTTCAAAAAAGTTACTGTACCCATGATGCAATGCATGACAATACATTTCAGCAATTCTTTTGGAAGCGCCCATGATATTGGAAGGATTAATAGCCTTATCCGTGGAAACAAATAAAAATCTTTCCACACCATAATATTCTGAAAGGTTAGATAATACCATCGTGCCCATCACATTATTCCGAATAGCTTCTGAAGGATGGCTTTCCATGATCGGTACATGCTTATAAGCAGCAGCATGGAAAACAATCTGTGGCGCATACTGAAGAAAGATTTGCTCCACAGCATTCCTGTCCTTTATATCACATAGAACAATTTTCAGGTTGTCCTTATTAGTAAACTTTTGCTGTATTTCATACTCCACAGAATACAAACCAGTTTCGAGCTGGTCGCAGAGAATTAACGATTCAGGCATCATTTCCGCAACCTGCATCGCCAGTTCACTTCCTATAGAACCTGCTGCACCGGTGATCAGTATGCGTTTACCTTTTAGCAAAGTAATGACGTGCTTATTTAAAAGCTGGATGGATGGCCTGCCCAGTAAATCCTCAATTTTTACTTCCTGGATTTGGTCTTTAGAAAGATGGCCATGCATCCATGTTTTAGGCGGTGGGATATTTTTTACTTTCACCTTTTTTTCCAGGCATTTCTCCACGAGGAAATTTACAATTGCCGGATCCGGGTTATCTTTTGCTATAAATAAAGTTTGAATAGGTTTTGAATCCAGGAGTGAAAGAATACTATTGTAAGACATGATCCGTATATTATCTACGGATTTTCCTATAAACTTATTTTCATCTTCTAAGAATGCAACTACTTTATATGCTGTTTCAGAAATAGTTTCAATTGTATTTCTCAACAAACCTGCATTTTCAGCACCCCCGAAAATCAACACTTCTTCACGGGCAATACCATATCCGCTTTTATATACATTCTTAATAAGTAAGCGATACGCCGAAATGCTGAATGAGGCAATGAAGAAATAAACAATGAGTGAAGAATTGGGAATGAAAGATTTTATCACTAAGATTTCAAAGACTATATTAAATGCCAGTAAAACAATGACTGATAGTAATAATGCATAAACGATCCTGAGTATTTCTCGCGTTTCTGAAAATCGGATAATGCCATCATACGTTTTAAAAATACTGAAGAAAATTGCGCTTGAAATTAAAATCACCCAGATGCCATGCCACAGGTCCTGGTTATTGATAAATACAATATCAAAATTACTCAATAAGAGATTCGCAATTACAAAAGAAAAAATGCATATGCCAAGATCCAAAATGAAGATTGCCCATTTTGGAAGAATACGCATGCGAATTAAAAAGCTTCTAATATCTTTCAATTTTCAAGGGATTGGGGTTAAAAGCTATTATTAAAGATTTTATTATGCCTTAATAATTGACAAGATAGTGTTAAAAAGAATCCGAAAGTAATTATTCAGATTTTTTTTCTCAAAATAAATTTTATTCAGTTTAATTTTTGCAGGTAAAATATTTTTTATATAATAGGTTTCCGGATCAGTCTGAACGCCTAAGATGGCAGACTCATCCCGGTATTTCAATGATGCAATATCAGTGATGCCCGGCTTTATATTTAATATACTCATTTCAACCGGCGAATAAAAATTTACATACTTGCGCAACTCCGGCCTGGGCCCAACCATACTCATATCTCCTTTGAGCACATTCCATAACTGGGGCAATTCATCCAACTTCCACTTACGTAAAAATTTGCCGGTTCTAGTGATGCGATCATCTTTGTCGCCTAAGGTCAGTGAACTTTTTCCCTGCGTATTTTCCCGCATACTGCGGAACTTATACAGTACAAAATTTGTATTCATGAATCCTACCCTTTCCTGTCTGAATATCGCCGGACCTTTTGTATCCAGTTTTACCATTATAAAAATAATCAGCAATAAAGGCGACAATATCACTAAAAGGAAAAAGGAAAGAAGGATATCTAAAAAACGAATCATATTAATCCTTAACTATTTCTTCAACTGCATCAAGGACTGCCTGGCAAACGCGCAGGCAAAGTTCTTCTGTTAGTTGCGGATAAATGGGCAGGGAAATTTCATTGGCAAATAATGTATATGCATTTGGATAATCATGTATGTCATAGCCTGCATTTTTAAAAATGGTCAGCATGGGTAATGGCACAAAATGAACATTTACAGAAATATGTTGCGCAGCGATTTTATCAATTGCTTTTGCGCGCATGGCTTCTGTAAAATTTTTTATACGCAATGGAAATAAATGGCAGGAAGATTTTTTTTCTTTGTTATAAAAAGGGGGCAAAATAAATAAAACATTTTCACTAAAAAAAGATGTGTAAAAATCAAAAACACGTGCTCTTTCTTTTAATAAAAATTCATCATACTTTTTTAACTGCGCTAAAGCAATAGCAGCCAGCACATCAGGTAAATTTATTTTAAATCCGGGGTACACAATATCATAGCGCCAGCCTCCGGCAGTTGATTTAGAAAATGCATCTTTTGTTTGTCCGTTCAGGCTCCACAATCTTAATGTTGAATACAAAGCCGCATTATCAAAGGGTTTGGGCATATTCAAAGAAATAACGCCACCTTCCGCGCTGGTGACATTCTTGACTGCATGCAAAGAAAAAACGGTCATGTCTGCACACTTTCCAACAGGTTTATTTTTAAAGGTTGCACCCATGGCATGCGCGGCATCCGACAATAAAAATATTCTCCCCAGTTTGCATTGAACTTCATTTGCCGGCTTAAATTTTTTGATAATAATATCTTCAATAATCAATTTATTTAATGCATCGTATTCACAAGGCCAGCCGGCAATATCTACAGCAATAATAGCTTTGGTTTTTTCATTAATTGCCGCACGGATTTTTTCCGGGGAAATGGTAAAATCATCCTGCACATCTACCATTACAGGTGTTGCACCAACATGCATCACGGCCAACGCAGTAGCACAATACGTGTACGCCGGGATGATCACTTCATCACCTTTGCCAATGCCATACCAATGCAGGCAAAGCATCAATGCTGAAGTTGCAGAATTCACGGCCAGCGCATGTTCTACACCTGTGTATGCAGCCATAAAATTTTCCAGTTCTTTGACTTTTGGGCCGGTCGTTATCCAACCGCTCCTCAGCGTTTCAGTCACTTCATGGATCACATCCTCATCAATGTACGGTGGTGAAAATGGAATTTTTACAGGTTCATTCATTGTTTAAATTTTCAAATAAATTTTGCCATTTTTCCAGTAAAATATCTTCTCCATATTTCCTGGAATATGCAAATGCATTTTCAGCAATTTTTATTCCGGCCATGGGATTTTGTATAATAGCAGTTATTTTTTCTGCCATCGCAGTCGCATCATTTATGTCAACCAGCAAACCATTTTTTCCATCTTCAATTATATCCGGAATCCCTCCAACATTGGTGGAAATGACCGGTAGTCCCATGGCCATAAATTCAATCAGTGAAACGGGTGCATTATCAATTATATTGGTACTTATATAAAAATCATATTGCTGCGCATACATTTTTTTTTCTTCCAAATTAATGTAACCCGGAAAAAATATTTTATTAGCAAGCCCTGACTCTGCTGCCATTTTTTTTATTTCCGCAAGTAAACCATTATCCGGCCCGGCCATGACCATCTCAAAATCGGGGTATTGCTGGTTTAAAATTTTTGCAAGTTCCACCGCCATGAACGGATTGTAAGTTGCTTCAAAGGCCCGCATCCAAAGGATCTTAGGGCGAAATGTTGTTTTAGATATAAATGTATATTCCGATAAGTTCAATGCATTTTCAATTTGAATTCTATTCAAATTATATTTCTCTAAATAGTTATAAAAAAAAGCAGACGGACATACAATCGCATCTGCACGTTTCAATGCTTTTAAAAAACGTTTGGGATCTTTATCCATTCTTTCAGGAATAGAACCGCCATCAATTGTCAGGATCAATTTTTTATGTAAAAATTTTATTGACTTGCTTATTATTTCCTGCCATAAAAAAGCTGGCCGCGTTCCGTACAGTGGCACAATGGCTACATTATATTTATTTTTATTTTTAAAAATTACAGAAAGGTTGTCCATGAAACGCGCTACCCGCCCACTTTTTACAGAGGAAATTATGACAGGCAAATTATTTTTTGCCAACATTTCTGCAATGCGGTCCGTTGCGGTTCGTATATTTTTTTTTGGATTATTCTTATCGACAAATAAGCCTAATAATAAAATTGATTTTTTTGTGGCTTGTTTCAAACAACAATTTTATACATGTCCACAGAAGTATCTGTTTCTTTTTCCTTTTGCCAGCCTGCCTTTTGATAAGCAGCAATGGCACGTGCATTTGTAGGCTTTACACTCAATGCCATTTTTGTAATTTTCCTGTTCCTGCTTTCTTCTTCAAACGCATGCATCAACATTTCAAAAACACCTTTTCCACGAAACTGCTGATCAACACCAATGACAACAAGGCCAGCTTTTTTTTCTTCATCACTATATTTTTTAACTGTGCTGACGATTTTTTTACCGGGATAAATTTTACGATATATATTTTTAAAAATCAACGGGTACATCTGCCTGATCTGTTTATTAAAAATCATCCATGGTTTTTTGGCAACGCCTGTAACTGCCGCCCCCATTGCATAACGCAGCATACCACTGGTAGAACCATCGCCGGGATATTGGGAAATAAAGCCACCCACATAACCTACAATTTTTCCATCATTTGTTACATGCAACAGAAAACGATTTGCATCCGACAAAAACCATTGCAAGGTTTTACGCGCATAATTTTTTCCGAGTTGCCTGCTTAAAGAATTATGAAAACAAGCCTGGTGCAACAAGGCCAGTTCATCAAGATTGGAGAGTTGGCTTTTTTGAAAAACTAACATGTATATTTTTAGATGCACGAATTGTTGGAGTTGCCACAGCCAGTAAAAACAGGAAGAGCTGTAAAGAAATTTTTAAGCTATTTTGCACGATGACCAGTGTAAGATTAGTTTTGATAAAATTTATCTACAAGTTCCAGCATTTCGGATGACCATTTTTCCAAAGTAAGTGTTTTGCAATATTTGCGACCGGCAATTATTTTTTCAGCAAGCAATGTATGCTCTTGAATTTTTTCTAATAAGAATTCTGCAAATTTAGCAGGATCCTTTGCTTCGAATTCAAAACCATATTGTCCATTACCTAATATTTCGTTGGACATTGTCGTATGATTTAAAAAAGGTACAACTCCGTGGAAATAGCCTTCTACAGGCACTTTGCCATAACCTTCCAATAGCGAAGCTTGTATTAAAAAATCAGACTGCCTGAATAAATTCCTTAATTCAGTTGTGCGCAATTTACCTGTCAAATAAATTTTATTGGTCAATGCATGATTATCAATGAACGTTTGATATTGCTTTTTTAAAGGCCCATCTCCTACCAAATAAAATGTAAAATCAATTTTATTTTCATGCAAAATTTTTAATGCATCCAAAATGAATTGCTGATTTTTTTGTGCATTAAATGCACCTACTGAAATGAAGACATGCTTGTCATTTTTTCCTTCCTCCAGTTTTTTTATCTTAGCATCAACCTGTACCCTTTCTTCCTCCCAGGATTCCAGTGAATAAGATGGACTAAAGGTTTTATACAAATGATTTGCAGGAATGTCTTTCTCTATATATGCAAATACCGGCCCTTTAAAATGCTTCTTCAGTAAATATTTTTGAAAGCGATACGTAGAAGGTTCACCGGCATAATTTTTCCATGTGCCTGTATAGGTGGCAAACAATGGTTTATGTTTAAAGTTGAAATAAAAAAATCCCGGAATATTCAAATTATTGGGAAAGCGCAGGTAAAAATAATCTGCATGCTTTTTTATTTTTTTAAAAATTGTCAGCCATTTTGGAATTGTTTTCAGGATGGTCAATTTATCCGAAATCTTATCCCCGCCAACATTTGGTGTGGTATAAAATTCAAATTGTTCAGGATATTCTGTATAAATTTTATGTTCATTGAATTCCACAAACGGGCAACAAATAATGGTATGAGAAAATTGCGCAGCAAGCGCTTCCATTTGCCTTAGAAAAATATGATTCTCCGTGGCTGTTTTACCATTCGGTAAAATAAAATGAACGCAGTCCGAAATAATGGCTAATGTTTTCCCCGGAAATTTTTGCTGTGTTGCTTCTTTATTATTTGTTATACCCAGGCGATGCAGATTTATTTTTAAAAATAAAATTCAAATTAATTTTCTGAAAATATTTTTTCTGAAATTTTTTTTGCTTTTAAAAAACGGATGCATAAAACAGGTGATTTAATCACTGTCAAAAATATACTCAATAAAAGCATGCTACTACTTTTTTTATACCGGTATGGAATATTTGAAAGCATAATACCGATGAGCATCGCATTCCTGTATAATGCTTTTGGAAAATATTTTTTAAACAGGAAAACCACGCTGGGTATAGGTTTGGGTGCGAACCAATTTTTAGGCCGAAAGCCATCCCAACTTCCCATCTCCCGTAATCCTCCACTATCTGCCTTTAAATGCACACGTGCTGCCAAAGGATTTGAGATACTTTTAATTCCTGAAATGTAAGCGCGAAAACCAAACTCTCCGTCACCCATTCGCATACCATTAAAACGTTCATCAAATAAACCAATGGCATCAAATACTTCCCTGTGCACCAATGCATTTCCTGAATCAAACTGGTCTGCCCATCTGAAATAATTATAACTCTCCTGTAACTTTCCACCACTCACTGCTTTGGACACGCCGGCTGAAATTTTGCTATCAAAATAATTTGCACATTTTAAATGTTGCTCAATCCAGTCTGCCTCAATAATAGAATCATCATCAAAAAAAAGTATCCAGTTTGCCGTTGTATTTTTAATGGCTGTATTTCTTGCTGTCCATAATTTTTTTTCTTCCTGGCGGATCAATTTAATTTGCAGATTAAATGCTTTATAGAAATTTTCATCAAAAGTATCCGATTGATCCACCACAATAATTTCAAAATTTTTATACGTTTGTTTTTCCAAACAATGCAGCACATCTTTTAAATATGCATACCTGTTCAGCGTGGGAATCATCACTGCTACCAAAGGGTTTGAAAGAATTAGTTCCGCTTTATAATTTTCATAGTCATTATAACTTATTGGGTTAGCATACGGATTAATTCTTTGAATATTTCGTGTTGAATGATACGCTTTGAATTCTTTAAAAATATTTTTAAAAGTTGCCACTCTCAAAACGAGCGTAAACATGGCCCAGGGTTTTCCCCAGAATTTATGTACAAATAAATATTCATCATGCAATGTTGGTTTTGGTAATGAATCTAAAAGATCAATATCTTCCTGTGTAGATTCCAATAGCACGCCACTATTCCATAAGCGATAACCTGCATCAGCCAACTGTGCTGATTTTGCATGGTATCTATTATCAATATATCCGGGTTGTATATTTACTTCCCTTACATAACAGGAAGCAAAAGGATTTTTCACAACCGGCCTCAGGTTAAATTGCCAACCCGGTTGTGTATATCGGATAAATTGAAAAATCATTGAATGATGGAAATAATGAAAACGAAATTATGCAGGTTTATTCTTCTTTTTAATTGACTGAAACACCGAGATAAATTTCTCCATTTGTTTTTGTATCGTAAATTTCTCCATCAATTTTTCCCTTGCATTTGTTCTCATCATTTCTGCAAGTTCAAAATCCCTGGCAATTCTCAAAATACAATTTGCCTGTTCTTCAAAATCATACACTTCTGCCAGGAAACCATGATGCCAATTTCCTATGGCTTCAGTCATAAACGCCGCTTCTTGTAGATACAAATGGCAGTTCGCAATCTTTTCAACCTCCGGTTTTGAGCTCTTGCGGAGCATATACATCCAATTGTTTTTTCTTGATGGTTATTAATGTGGGTGTAGCTATTACAAAGATCAATATATATGGCTGCACAGAAATTTTAAGTCCATTATGCACGATGATAAGGCAAAATAAAATAAGGAAATACAGTGCATATTCCCGCTGGTTTTTTGATCTCCCCAAAATCTCAAAAAAAATTGTTATGAAGAATCCCCAGAAAGTAATAATCCCCAGAATCCCATGTTCCGCTGCTGCACGTGCAAATTCATTATGTGAACCTGATTCCTGGCCATACAAATCATTTTTACTAATCTCATCTGCGAAATTCGCAGTACCCACCCCAACAAGCGGATTCGAAATAAATAATTCAAAAGCCGCCTTCACCAGGTCAGTTCTCCCGGAATTTCCTTCTTCTCCAAAACGTTCTTCCACTAAACCATGCGTTGTTTCTGTTACATAATTATACACGCCAAAACTAACAGGCACAAATAATAGTAACAAAGAATAGCTTTTAACTTTATTCCAGTTGAATGCAAAAAAAACGGCCATAATGATGCCCAAAAAATAAATACCACCACGTGAAAAACTTAAGATCATTTGAATCGCCACCAGTATTAAAAAAACCAGGTTTAACCAAAATTGTTTTTTTTCTTTTTCATCTACCAGGGAGAAAAAGAAAATGCTGGCTGCCACGCCCAAATAACCACTCATCTGTACCGCTGACAAGCCGTTTAGCGATTCAGACATCGAAGTGAGTTCATAACTGACCTGTGGTCCAAAAAATTTTCTTGCCATGATGATCCCGCATAAAAAAACGCTGGCGAGTTTTACATGATTTAATATTTTATTCATCATTTTTGGTGTCAGGAAATTAAATGATGCCCAGGTTGCTACGACTGTAATAGATAAAGTGTTTATGAATATGGAACGCGCTGTAAGGGCGTCAGAACTTCTAAGAGAATCCAGGAAATCAATGACACAAAAAAGGATTAATAAAACATAAGCCCTGGAATGCATTTTTAATGTTTGCCTTTTCTGGCTTAATAATAAAATGAAAAAAAGGGCTATAATGAAATATTGCATAAATAAAAAAGGAACAATGGGGGATTTATTCTTAATATATCTTTCACTATAAACCATATAAGCCAAAATGCAAAGAACTGTTTGCACATTATTTTTCGCTGCATAATACAGGCACACCACTCCCAGCAATACATACACTATTCCTACAAAATCATCCGGTAAAAGATTTACACCTAAGAACAGGCCAATTGTAAAACAAAGCCCATACTCAAAAAAAGTATTATTTTCTGAACGCTTAATTTTCAAAATACATGTTTATCGTTCCCATATTTTCATTCATCATTTTTATACAATAAATGATTTTGCATATTGCCTGCCTGCTTCAATCATTTCTGCCAAATGCATTTTGTTATTTAATTTTTCCGGATCAAAATTGCCAGGTGTGCCGGGTCTTCCAGGAAAAAAATAAATCAGCGGATTTCTTACCATTAAGTACTTCCTTACTTTTTACGTGGTTTTGATTTTTATGTATAAAAAAAGAAATGATATAAATGCCGGAATAAATGCATTTATAGTTTTTCAAAATGCAATTTTTTTTCAGTCTTATTCCTCTATTAAACTTAAATAGGTTTTTTCATACACCTGGTCAAACCGCGCAAGTGTAAATGCTTCTTCTACTCTTTTCCTGGCCATCTTCCCAAGCTGTTTTCTTTTTTGTTCATCCTGGCATAGTTCAAATAAGGCTGCAGCATAAGAATTGAAATCATAATTTTCGCAAAGCATCCCATCCACATTATGCGTAATCACTTCGCGCATGCCACCGCAATCAGAAGACACAACAGGCAATTCCATGGCCATGGCTTCGAGTACCACATTAGCAATGCCTTCACTCACGCTGGGCAGAAAAAAAATATTCGCTTCCGCATACAAAGCTTTGATCTCATTTTTATTTTTTCTGCCCACCAATGATACATGATCATTTAATTGCAGCAGGTTGATCGTAAAAATAAGTTCTTCATTACCCGGCCCATCTCCTGCAAGTATCCAAATGAAATTATCAAAACTTTTGCGGAGTTCCGCCATAGCCAGTAATCCCGGCATATAGCCTTTTTGAAAAACCATTCGCCCGACAGATAAAATTTTCAAGGTTGTATTCGCATCACGGGTATTTTCTTTTGCAGAAAATAATTGTATATCAGTGGCGGGTTGGTTGATAAAAACCTTCTCCCTGAGTGCGCCAAAATTGATAATTTTTTTTGCAAGCGCATTGGACACGCAATGAATGGAATCTGTTTTTTTAAAAAGTTCCCGCAACTTCTCCGGCCTGCCTGTTTCCGTGATACCCAATACATTTTCAGCCGTACCCCTGCAACTCACCATTTTTTTTCCTGAAATTTTTTCAAAAAGATCCAGGTAAGTAAGTGCAATCCCGGAATATCCAAAATGATATATATCGCAGGCATATTTATTTAAATTTAAAATACATAACCGCCTGTAAACAGCGCTGCGCATATTCCTGAAATTGAAAGTAAATTTTTTAAAAAAAAGCAAGGGCGAAGTGGCCAGGGTTTTCAAAATTTCCAAAGGCATTGTTGAAAAATCAAAATTTACGATCGTTAAATTTTTGTAGGCATCCAGCCCAAAACCCTTTACCAGTGAAGATTCTGATTGTTTGGTATGGCTAAATACAATTACTTCATGACCTGCTTTACACAAACCTGCCACCTGGTTTACAAAAAATGTTTCTGTATAAGTGGGAAACTGCGGAACTATAATCCCTATTCTTAATGGCTTATGGTTCCTATTTTTCTGCATGTGGCGTTTGCAGGAGTTCATTATACACAGCTTCAAAAATTGTGGTTTGTATTTCCAGGTTGAATTTTGTCATCACTTTTTTCCGCGCATTTCTTCCCAAATTTTCCGCCATATCGTCATCATTGGCGATGTTTAAGATATGACCGGCCTGCGCCCTGAAATCAAAAACATCTGCCAGCAATCCATCTTCACCATGTTCTATAACTTCAGCCATTCCACCACTTTTGGTAACGACCACCGGTAATTCCATGCTCATCGCTTCCAGCACTACATTCGCAACGCCTTCATACAGGCTGGGCAGGTAAAAAACATCCGCGTTCTCCATTAATTCCTTTACTTCTTCACGGGACTTTGTACCGGCTAATATAATATGCTTCGTTAAGCCAAATTCATGGATCTTAAAAATGAATTCTTCCACTGCATTTCCACTACCTGCAATGATCCAGGTAAAGGACAAATCCTGTTGCTTTAAATATTGCATGGTGAATAAAGCATTGGGATAACCTTTTTGAAAGGTAACCCTGCCAACACTTAAAATGTTGAGATGCTTATCGCGCTCCTTCCTTTTATTTCGCATAAAATAACCTGTATCGATACTCGGATAATTGACAAATATTTTACCTGGTTCGTCACTGTAAGGCAAAATAGTCTGAACCATATCCTGGGATACACAATGTACACGGTCGACTTTTTTTAAGAGTTTCCTGAAAAGATTTTTTCGTTCATCATACATCAGCAACTTTACTTTTTCGGCAGAGCCGCGGCAACTCACAACTTTTTTTGCACGGATATTTCCGATACTTTCCAGGAAATCAATACCAATGCCGGAAAATTCAAAATGAATGATATCAGCTTTTACTTTATTAATGGTAAATGCACGCGCTGCATAATAAACCTGTGGCATCAATGAGCCCCGGATGTTGAGTTGATTCATGCCAATAAATGGAAACATCATCCAGTTTTTAAAGATCGTTGCCTTGTTCAACAATTTAATATCCAGGTTGGTAACTCCGGGAAATAAATCATCCAGTAAACGTTGATTTTTTTCCGAACAAAAAACCGTGACTGAATGCCCCCGGTTACATAACATGCGCACTTTATTGGAAATGAATGTTTCACTAAAAGATGGAAATACCACCACAACTATTGCTATCCTCAATTAATTTTAAAATTTTTATGATGTGTATCGTCCCATCTCACCAACGCATATAACGCCCATATAAACCAGCCACTATCATCCTTCCCAGCTGCATGCAGGGACAACATGCGTTGTATTTTTTCTCTTTCAAAAAAAACAGCAAGGCGGGATGGCATGTCCATAAGCTTTTCTGTAACTTCTTTTTTCAAATCATTTCTAAGCCATTTATCCATAGGAACCGTGAAGCCTTTTTTAGGTTGCATCACCAATTCTTTCCCCGCTTTTTCCATAAGTATTTGGCGCAGGTTCATCTTTCCCACCTTGTTTTTAATACAATCGTCATAATTGTATTGTACACTTTTTTCCAGCATAGCATTGCTTAAAAACGGCACGCGTACTTCCAAACTATGATACATACTCGCACGGTCCACTTTGAGTAAAATTCTTTGCAGATGCAAATCCATTTCCATCTTGCGCACCAGTTGCATATAATCCTGTACAGATAAATTTTTTTCTTTCACTTTTTTTAAAGCGGGTAATAAAAAGCAAGGAATTCCAGGTGCTGTTTTCATGATCTCCGGCAACCATTTTGAAGCGCCGGTTATCGATAATGTGGAATAATAATAACTGGTAAAATTTTTCATATTCCAATGGCGGAGTAATTCCACGCTTTTCGAATTGATTATTTTAGCCTGTATTAATTGAATGCGCCTTGCAGTCATATTTTTTTTATACAAATTAATATGCCGCAATGCTTTCGCATTTCGCGGGTAGCCCCAGAATAATTCATCTCCTCCATCACCACTCAATGCTACGGTAACCTGTTCGCGCGCAAAGGAAGACAAGAGCAAAGTTGGTAAGGAAGAATAATCCGCGAAAGGTTCTGAAAACGCCTGTACATGGTCTTCTATAAGGTTTTCCAAATTTTCCGGCCGGATATATTTACAAAAATTTTCCAGGTGAAATTTTTCCGCGTAAGCCTTTGCCGCCTGTGCTTCATTCATTTCCGGATCATCCACTCCGATTGTAAAAGATTTTAAAGGTGCCAGTTGATTGGCATAGTAACTCACTAAAGTACTATCAATACCGCCGGACATAAAAGTGCCCACAGGCACATCACTTACCATTTGTGATTGTACAGATTCCGCAATGATTTTTTCCAGACCATTTTCTTTTCCTTCCACAGATGATGCCGGGTAATTATAATATGCATGTAAAGATGATTGGCCATTCGATACGATCATATAATGCCCATGTGGCATCATGGCTGTCTGTTGAATAATGCCATCGCCTTCGGGCATATAACCGAGGTATAAATAACTGGCAATGGTTTTTTCATCATAACTATTCCCGGAGAAAAAAGGGTGGCTGATCACGTGATCGTATTGAGAACTATACACAATGCCATCCGCGCAAATACCCGTGTACAAGGGCTTTACGCCCATGCGGTCACGCGCCAGGCAGAGTACATTTTTTTCAACATCATAAAAAGCAAAGGCAAAAATTCCATCTGCAATCGCTAGCGTTTTTTCCAGTCCAAGATGTATGAGTGCGTAAAGAAATAATTCTGTATCTGATGAAGACCGGTAAGTAATATTGTATGGCAACAATATTTTTTTAAAAGCGTCCGTGTTATACAATTCTCCATTGAAGGAAAGACAAAATTTTCCGGAGTCGGATAACATCGGTTGGCGGCCATGTATGCTTGTATCGCGTATGGATAAACGCGTAAATGCCGCTATATAATTTTGTTCATTCTGCCAGAGATGCCTGTCATCGGGCCCGCGCCGGCGCATGGTATCCATGCAATGCACAAAATAGGATTTGTGCAAATCACCTTTTTTAAAATAATAAGCGCCGGCTAAACCGCACATGAATTTTTCATTTTAATTAAATGAATGCTTATTTTTTTATTGTTGCACATAATTCCGCCAATCATTTTTTTACTTTCAAAAGAATGCCTGATACTTTATGTTTCCTGCCGATGTAATAATTAATTATTTCGCGGTAACCCCATAAAGGAAAACGAGATTTCTTTTTAGTATAATAACTTTTATCATGGATCACGATCACTTCACCACATATTTCAATCACATGCCCGGGAGGAAATAAAGCCTTAATCTCAGCAGGTTTGGGGCGAAACATATTATCAATTGGGTCCGCATGTTTTTTGTATTTATATGGAACAGTTATAAGTATATAGCCATCGTCCGCACAGCATGCATACAGGTTTTCGACTACGGCCTGTATATTTTCAACATGCTCCAGCATATTGGTACACAATACAATTTGAAAACTATCCGCATAATTTTCAGCAAATAATGGTTGGGTTATATCCGCTACGATATCAACGCCTTCAGCATGCTTTGCATCTATATGACAAATTTTGAATGCTCTTTTTTCCAGTGGCTCGAAAATATACTTATTTAAATGTGGCTGCACTTCCTTGCGGAAACGTGCGGTAGAAGATCCAATATTCGCAACCAGGGAATTATTTTCCGGCCTTAATGTATCCAGGAGTCCACCTACCCATATCGCTTCTTCCACGAACATATTTATACTTTTTTATGATTAAAGTTTTCAATCGCTTTGCAATATGCCCCGCGAAATAATGCAGCAATATTTTCCCATGTATAAAATTGTTCCACTTTTTTATAACCTGCAATACCCATTGCATTGGCCAGCTCATTATTCTGTAAAAGGAATTTTATTTTTTCAGAAAGATCATTTGCATTACCTGGTGTAAACAACAAACCATTTTTGTTGTTATCAATGATTGCAGATATAGCGCCAATGCCCGCACCGATTACCGGTTTTTTAGCCAGCCATGCCTCCAGGAATACGACTCCAAAAGATTCTTCTCTGGAAGGCAGAACAACGATATCCGCTATACTTAAAAGTTCATTTTTAACCCTGGCAGAAATATTAGTGAAAACAGTTAAACCGGTCATTTTCTTTTCCTCATCAAGTAAAGCTTGTGTATAATTTCCTGAAGCGCCTGCAATGATAAGGTGTATATCTTTTCCCGTTTTTTTTAGTTGCTCAAATGCTTCCAGCATTAAGGGCAATCCTTTGAAAGCCTCGTGCCTGCTAATACATAGCAGTACTTTATGCGCTGATGGAATCTTTAATTCACCTTTTATTTTTTCTACATTCACCGGCAGATCGCTATGGTCATTTAAATCAATACCTGCGCCCGCTACCGTGATCTTTTGCGGATCAATTCCCTGCTGTTCCAGGAAATTTTTTTCAAATGATGTATTGGCGATATAATGATCAGCAGCTTGAATTCTTTTAAGATAAACCGGGTTCATTTGTTCTTTGCTTAAATGCAATGCACCATATAAAACAAATGGTTTTGGCGCTGCCAGCTTATCCCGGTATAAACCATAATTCGCGAATCGATAATGCACCGATGATGCGCATATCACATCAACAGGAATTTTGCCAATGGCTTTCTTCATCGTTTTGGAAAACGGGCCTGCACTGAGTTCACTAATAGCGGGAGGCAACGTCTTACCGCCCATTCTCATAAATGTTTTAGAGAAAATTTTCAATGCAGGTTTATGCGATCTTAAAAAACTAAACCGCCGGACAGCTACGCCATTGATGCATTCTTCCGCCATATCAATTTTTTTAAACATTGGACTATTCGGCCCAAAATAAGAATTGGTTGTAAACACAGTCACTTCATCCTGGTAATGTGTATGCAGGTACTCTGAAATTTTTTTCATAGTATGTTGCGTACCGCCTTTCGAAGGAAAATAATTCTGTGTTACATGCAATATTTTCATGCCTTGTATTTGCAATTTAACATTGACATACGCTGATTATTTTTTGGTACAATAAAACATGATTTCTTTGGGCACAATGCCATACCGGAACTGTTCATTGTGCGTGAATGTTTCAACAAATGGAATTACTTCCACCACAAAACCTGCCTCCTGCAAGCGTTTGATATAATCATTGCCATAAATACGCACATGATCAGACTGGCCGTATAAAGCCAGGCGCTGTGCGGGATCCGTTATTGAAAAATCTTCCATTGTCTGATCCATATCTTTTCTTATGGGGACATTTAAAATTGCCTGGCCACCTGTACGCAATACACGGTACATATCCCGCATAGCGGCCCTGTCATCGGGTATATGTTCCAGCACATGATTGCAAATAACCATATCAAAAGTTTCATCCGCATATTGCAATGCGGTTACATCCATGGCAACCGTCTTTGCACCATAATGATAATTTTCCGGTGAAAGGTCTATAGGATGATAGTCAATATTTTTACTTTCAGAAAATTTATGATACAACTGAATTTCAGGGGCTACATGTAATATTTTTTTTTGCCCGGAAAAAATATCAGTTCGTGCATGCAGGAATAACCAAAGCGTACGGTGCCTTTCCAATGACCCGCATTTCAAACATTTGGCATTGGCTCTTTTTTCAATTCCAGCCGGGAGGAAAGTCAGGTAGGAAGCGCCGCAACATGGGCAATGAACCGTATTTCCTTTCAAAGCCAGGCGCAGCAAGGTGTTCTGCAGTCTCCGTGGATGTATGGTTTTTATAATGCGATTTTTAATTGTACTCATTATTCATTGTTATCGGGCGGGATTGACTGATCAAAATTTTGTAAAAAAAAATAAGTAATAAGGTCGAAGTTCTATTGCTATGTGTTGTTACTAAAGTAATGAGGTCTTAATTCCTGGTGATATGCATTGTTACTAATGTAATAAAGTTGACGTTTATGTTCAACTTCAAACAAAGATTTTTTCTATAAACAAACACTTCAAAAAACCTTATTACCTTAATAAAAATTCATCCTCGTTTATATTTCAACCTTATTACTTTATTTTTTTAAATGATACTAAAAAATCATCTCCCCACTTTGGAATTAAAATTTTCTATGCCCTGCAAATATGCATCGCGATATTTTTTTGTAATTACCGGCCATGAAAATTTCTGCTTTGTTTTGCTAAAACCGGCTTCGCCTAAATTTGTTTGCAGTAGTTGATTACCTGATAATTTTTCCAATTGATTCAATAAAGAAGTTGCATCACCGGGTGTAAAAAGTAATCCATCATTTCCATCATCTATGAGATCCGAGATTGCACCGGTTGCTGCACCAATCACCGGTTTTTTACAAGCCCATGCTTCCAGGAAAACAACTCCAAAAGATTCACCTGCGGATGCCAAAACAAAAATATCAATGGCATTGAACAATACAGGTTTCAATGCGTTCTCAAAATTTTCCAGAAAAATAACAGGCAATTTTTCCGCGCGTATTTTTTTCTGTAAAGTTTCTGTAAATGGAGTCGAAGTTCCAGCCAGTAATAATTTACAACGGTTATTTTTTTTATATAAAAGTTGAAATGCATCCAGCAAAATCCCCGCTCCTTTTCCAGGGCTTAGTCTGCCGATATGCCCGATGAGTATATCATCCTGGCCGACATGATATTTTTCCCTGAAAGCCGCTATAGGAGCTGGTTCGCATATATATTCTTCCACATTAATCCCGGTGCCGATCGTTACGATCTTACTTTTCTCTACGCCATAATCCACCAGTTTATTTTTCTCAAAATTCGTATTGGCGATATAGCAATCACAGATCTTTGCTCTTTTTATGACAGCCGCATTTTCCGGCCAGTTGATATGCAGGTGCAAGGATCCATATAAAATAAAAGGTTTTGGGTTCTTTGTTTTGAAACGCCAAAAAGGATAATCTGAAAACATATAATTAGAAGTCGTGGCCATGATCACATCGGCATCCGTATTTTTCATTGCAGCTTCGATTCCATTGCAGGCAAGTTCCCACCGGTATTTATTCAGCGCATGCGGGAGTGTTTGCTTCATTATTTTTTTATACACGCGTCCTGAAAATTCAACAAAAGGGTATTGCCAGCGATGAAAAGGAAACCGGTTGATGGTTACGCCCTGTATCATTTCGCTGCGTGGCTCTATCGCCTGGAACTGCTGCATTTCCGGGCCATACAGCGAATTGGTTGTAGCCACTTTCACTTCATCATGATATATATTTACCAGGTTTTCTGATAAGTGTTTCATGGTATATTGTGGCCCGCCAAATGCAGGAAAATAATTACTGCATACATGCAGGATCTTCATGTGCCGAGCAATTTTTGAATGGTGGCCGCCACACGTTCCGCGCTTTTGCCATCCGTGAAACTGATAATTTCTTCCACGCATTTTTTATTACCTAATATAAATTTCTCAGGATTTTCCAAACTATTTTTCACCAGACCGATCAATTCTTTTTTAGATTTTGCAAAATGAATAGCGCCGCTTTTGACAATGGGCCGGTAATGTTCCTGGAAATATAAACCGCGCAATAATTTTTGTGCGGAAGGTTTTTCAAGATCATAAAACGGCGCGATCTGTGGCTTATTAAAAATACTTCCATCCACTGTCATCGTTGAACAAAGATTTATATGTACATCTGTGAACTTCAATGTGGCAATGAGTTTCTCTATATCTGCAATCGTCACATTTGTATAATCGCGGTTCTCTTTCCCCATGGGCGCACTGTCGTAAAAAATATATTGCGAGACACCTATTGCATCCATCCATCGTTGAACATCATCTAACGGGTGAGAACGAAAAAGCAGGACAGCATTTTTGATATCTCCATTTTCCAATGCAGTTTTTAAATGTTGCACATATTGTGTTTCGCGTGGCAACAATGTTGAAGGGCCACCACCATATAAAATTATTTTTTTACCGGCCGGTAAACCAAGTGACTGCAACCATTTTTCTTTGGAAAGGTGATTGCTTCTCAAAATATGCGCATCGAATTGTGGCGCGCCCGTGATAAAAATTTGTTCATCTTTCAATAATGGATTGATCCGTTGTAATTCAGCTTTATTGTATTTATTCCAAATAATATAATGATCAAAAAATATTGCCGGCCAACCGCGCTTGGTCACATTATCAAAAGAACATATCGCCGCAAACACAGGCAGGCCGGCATTCCTGCATAAACGACCCACGAGTTCCGAAGTCAATAAAAAAGGCGTAGCTGTAAAATAAGCCTGCAGATTTAATTGCTGCAGCCATTCTTTTATTGTATCATAACCGGGTTGCATTTGAATCAGTTTTTCTTCCTGCGCAATTAAATTTTTAATATAACCGGGATTGGATAAGCGCTTAAATTTTTGTAGTAAACCTTCTTTGGTTTTACTTAATTTTTTTTTAAAGGAAAATGATTGAAACAAATACCTGCTTTCAATTTTAGTGCTGGGTGATTTTAAAACACGCGCATAATACCAGTGGTTTAATTGTATGCGTAATCTTTGATACCCGGATTCCGGCCGCAATGCGGGCATTACATTTACTTCGAAACCTGCGGCCTGCAACTCTCCCTGCAAATCCTGTTGCTCCCAAAGCAGGCAAATGACCGGTTCAGAAAATTCCTGCATTTTATACAGGAGCCCGGAACGTATAAAATAATTTATCGAACCCTGCCCCACAATCATCACCAGTATTCTTTTTTTTACCAACATCATTTTTTCTAAATAAAATAAAAGCCGCCCGCTAATTCTCCATCTTCACCCAGGACGGGTAATAAATATCCCGGAAATCATACCGTGGATCATAGCACCACGTCGCCGGTACAATGATCAAAGGGTCCACGCTTTTGGTAAGGTATGCAGCCCACCAGCTAAATGTGCTGTTGGTCATCACGAGGTTTTTACATTGCGTCATCAGGTAGAAATCTTCGATAGGGTCTTTCGTAATTTTGTTACTGATAAAAGTCGCCGGAAGGTGTTGCGGTATATATTTTTTTGCCATCACTTCATCATCCGAAAATACATATAAATGTACCTCTTTGTTTTTTTTCTGTTGAATATATGCAATGGCTTTTTCAAAATATGTTGCGGGAATTTCTCCATACATTTTTAAATTCTCCGGCGTTTTCCTGTCCGTGCAACGTACATGTACCCCGATGCTTTCCCGGCCTTGCATCTCTTGCTGAAGGCCAGATAAATGTGCCACCAATTCGGGGCGGATCGTAAAATCTTTTTTAATGATCTCACTATATTTTTCAAAATATTTGTAACTCATCCAATAACCTTTCAGAAAAACCGGCGAAGTAGCTTTAAAGAAATTTTTATCAAAATGTGCCTGCCTTTCTTCATATACTTTTCCCGAATGTGGCGCGCTGGCGAGATAAAATAATTCATACACCAGGCGGGCTGATTTTCTTTCTTCGTAAGGCAAGCCTTTCAACCGCTTACCCGGAAACATTTTATTCCAGGCGCGGCGCACCGGATGCGCTAAAGTAAATGCCTGCATATCTTCTGCTGTGGCAATTTCGGGCCGCATGTCAAAGTATTCTTCCAGCTCATATTTTCGCAACGGGTACCCCGTAAAAGAATGTGTATATAATTTGTGTGACACCTGCAAATGCAGTGACAACGCCCTTCCCGCGGCATACTGGAACATCTGGTTGCCCAGGCCCATCATTATATTCGATACAACCAAAGCTTCATTTTAAGATTGAAAAAAAGTTTTTATTGCCATAGAAATATATTCAATTTCTTTTTCTGAAAGGCCGGGATAAATAGGTAAACTCAAACTGGTGTCTGCCAGCATTTCCGCAATGGGAAAGTCTCCTTTTTTATACCCCAGGTGTGCATACGCTTTTTGTAAATGCGGAGGTATGGGATAATGAATCAATGTATCAATTCCTTTCTCTTTTAAATATGCCCGGAGCGCATCCCTTTTTTTAGTACGGATTAAAAATATATGGTACACATGTGTTGCGCCCTCTAAAGTTTCCGGCAAAATAATTTCACTTATTCCTGCAAGTAGTTGTAAATACATTTCCGCAATGCGTTGCCTTTCTGCTGTGAATAGTTGCAGGTATTTTAATTTAACGGAAAGAAAAGCAGCCTGTATTTCATCCAGCCTTTTATTATAGCCTATACATTCGTTATAATATTTTTCAGTACTTCCATAATTGCGTAGCATTTTAATTGTATCAGCAAGCGATCCATCATTTGTGGTAATGGCGCCGGCATCGCCAAGCGCGCCTAAATTTTTCCCCGGATAAAAACTCGTCGCGTTGATATCACCAAAACTTCCTGCAGGTTTGCCAGTAAAAGTTGCGCCGTGTGATTGCGCATTGTCTTCCACCACGTACAGTTTATATTTATCGGCGAGCTGCATGAAGTTGTCCATAGCACAACATTGTCCATATAAATGTACGGGTATCACCACTTTTGTTTTACGTGTGATGGCAGCGGTGGTAGTCTGTATATCCATATTATACGTATGCACATCAGGTTCTGCAAATACAGGCGTAGCGCCGGTTTCAGACACTGCAAGCGCAGTGGCAATATATGTGTTGGATGGTACAATTACTTCGTCTCCCGGGCCAATATTCAACGCCCGTAAAGACAGTGAAAGCGCGTCGAGGCCATTGCTCACACCTACGCAATTTTTTACCCGGTTAAATGCTGCATAATTTTTTTCAAAAGTTTCCACCGCTTTTCCCAGCACAAACCAATTGCTGTCATACACATTTTCAAATGCCTCGAGCATGTCCTTTTTCATGAGCACATCTGCATAGGCCAAAGAAAAAAACGGGATGGTCATTTTTCAGTTAAACGGTTTCCTGTTTGTATAAAATATTTTCCTGCTGCATTCATCCAAATATCCTTTTCTATCTCTTGCATTTTATTTCCCCAATCATCCACCCATCCATGAATTTCCGCCGGCGAGCCATACACCAATGCATGATCAGGAACATCTTTTGTAACGAGTGCGCCCATACCAACCATCGCGTAACGGCCAATCGTAATGCCCGCCATTATGTTGCAACCCGCCCCAATTGAGGCGCCTGTTTTCAATAATATGTTTGCAAATTTCTCCGGCCGTTGCCTGCTGCGTGGTTGTTTATCATTGGCAAAACTTGCATTTGGGCCGATAAAAACATGATCTTCCACGCGCATGCCATCCCAACAATATACACCGCTTTTCACCGTGACATGATCACCAATGATCACATCATTTTCAATAAATGTATGGCAATTGATATTGCAATTTTTACCAATAACAGCGCCTTTTAAAATGATGGCATATTGCCAGATCACAGTACCCTCACCAATATTCAATGACTGCACTTCTGCGAGCGGATGAATAGTGCTCATAAGCTTTTCAGGTTTTTAAAAAATGTATAATCGCGGATATAATCTTGCTCATTATAAAAGGCGGAAGCGAACACCAGCACGATTGCGCCGGAAGAAAAATTACTCATGCTGTCCCATATCTGCGGGCGTATATGCAGGCCCATATAAGGCCTGTTCAGGTGCACGGTTTTTTTATTCCGGCCATCATCTATGGTGATATCAAAACTACCGCCGGCAGCTATAACAAATTGCTCCAATGTATGGTGGGCGTGGCCTCCGCGGCTTTCACCACCGGGAATATCGTATAAATAAAAAATGCGTTTCATCGCAAAGGGAAGCTCGATGTTTTCACCAATCGCGGTTATGTTTCCCGCACGGTTGAAGATTTTCGGCAGGTGAATTATATTGCAATCAAATACAGATGTAGCGGGCATCAATTATTTTTTTAATTGAATAAATTCATTAAAATCGCGGATATAATCCTGCGTTTCAAAGGCAGTACTGGCAATAACAAGCGCCAGTGACTTGGTAGAAAAATTTTCCAGCGTACGCCATGTCATAGCCGGTACATATAATCCATAATAAGAACGGTTGAGTTGATATTTGTATTCATTTTTACCATCATGCAATACCACATCATAACTTCCCGACAACGCAATGATCACTTCCTGTGTTTCTTTAAATGCATGCGAACCGCGCAGTTCACCACCCGGCACATCATATATCCAGTAAGTCCTGGCAACTTCAAAAGGAATATTCTTTCCACTTTCGAGGAATGAAAGGTTTCCGCGTTCGTCTAAAATTTTCGGGAAATGAAGTAGTTGTATATCTTGTTTCATTGGTTACCTGGAATATTCATGAAAATTTTTCAACTGTAAATTCGGCTACAATTTTTGGATGTATGTATATAAAAATATGCACCAATTCTAATTAATTTTCAATCATTTTATTTTCAAATAGTTGAATGAAGGAATGCTCATGATGAGCGTCCCCGCAAATAAAAAGGAAATGCAGCAACCGCATATTTAAAAAAAATAAATTTGCCCGTCTTTAAAAAAACGCGAAAAAAATACAGGCTGCAATCATGGAAGCGCAGGCTGTATAATTTCTTCGTATAGAAAATAAGTTTGCCGATAAATGCTTCCCTATACTTTTTTGAATGATCAAAACGCTGGTAATATATAAGAAAACTATTTTTGTAAAATTTTAATTCATCTGTCGGCGCGGTACTCAATGATACCCCTGAAACGCGGTACAGCACAGTAACGACGGGCATGTATATAAATGTAAAATTCCTGGAAGCGCGCAAAAAAAAATCATGGTCTTCATAATCCAGTGATTCATTATAGGTTTTCAACTGATCCAACACTTCCCGCCGGATCAATACACTGGGTGCGGAAATAATAAAACGATCAATCAACGCTTCATACATATTTCCACTGAACGGTTTTTTATACACATGCTTTTCATAATACGTTTCTCCCGTTTCCCGGCCATCTGCATCTATTAATTTCATGTCTGAATAAATAACCCCGGCTTCCGGATTTTGCATCAATGAATTTACCTGGCTGGAAATTTTATTGGGCAACATAATGTCGTCACAACCAAAAACCTGGAAATATTCACCATCCATAAATGACAAAGCGCTATTAATATTTTTTGTAAGCCCAAGATTTTTTTCATGGTCAATAAATTTAGTCTGCGGTGCATTTTCCTTTATCCAGTTACGAATGATTTCTTTGGAAGCATCGGCTGAGCCATCATCCGCGATAATGAGCTGTATATTTTTATAGCTTTGTTGCAGGATACTATCCAATGTTTGCACCACCCATTTTTCCTGGTTATAACAAACAGCGATGATGGAAACCAGCGGATGATCGTTCATTTTTATTCAAGAATTCTTTGCAACTAAACCGACTGGAATATTTACATGTTCCAGCTTCCGGGCTAAAACAAGTATTTTTTTAAAATCTTCTGCCAGTTGAATTTTATTATGTTTTAAATAACGCAATTTATTCTTCGCTGTTTTAATGCGGACCTCCTTATCATTTCCCGGCCTGCTGATTAACATTGAATATACAGCGATGAAACATTTTTTGAAGCTGTTGCATTCATGCCATAAAATCCGTTGTTGCTTTCGCCTTTGCCATCTATATAAGTTCTCGAATTGTACCTCTTCGTTTTTTGCAACGGCATTAAAACCATATTCATACATGGCATAATAAATTTGCGGGTTAGCAAATCCTTTACTGACCATTTCCACGCAATAGGACCAGTGCAAACGGGCAGAAGGAATGTAGTGTGTAAACTGTAAACGTTCTTCATAGTATAAATCATACCCTAATTGCAGCGCGAGCAGGCAAGTCTCTGAATCGCCGCCCGAAGAAAGTTCATTTCCCTTTCTGCATGTAAGAAATAATTCATGTTTCAATTCCTCTATTCTTTCAAAAAAAGATTTCCTGATCACCATACCTGCGCCAAAAAGATATTTGCGTTTATTTGCCAGACCTGATTTTTTTAATTGACGGCCAACGGCAAAGACATTTTCATACGAATCAAACCAGGCGGGTTTCGGCCCTTCAACAAAAGCAATGCCCTGCCCGCCTAATACGCCGGTGCGTGGATGACCGCACATATGTTCGTATGCCAGTTGAATGTAATTTTTGTTTAACCAGTTATCATCATCACAAAATAATATTAGATCATAGGATGCAGTCGCAGCGCCTCTTTCACGCGCATACGATAAACCAGCTCTGGGTTCTTCTACTATTTTCAAAGGTGTGTTTATTGCAAGACTTGCCCATTGAGTTTGTGCGAACTGAACAGTATCATCTGTACAATTATTATCCACGATAATTAATTCCCATAATAATTCATTATCCACTTCCTGCGCAGCCAGATGCGCCAAAGTTTGTTGTAAACGTGGCGCACTATTGTAGCAGCAAATGACTACTGAAATACCGTTTGGGTTGGACTGCACGAAATTTTAATTAATTTGTTTATTATAACTGCTTACAATTTTTATACATTCTATGCCGGTGTAATGATCAAGATCAATTTATTCGGATCATTCATTCTTTAAGAATGACTTTGAATTTATAAACCCGAGATATAACACATTATTTTCCTGGAAAATGACGCGGGGAAAAGTTGACAGGCAATTTTAGAAGCGCCTTTTTTGAAAGCAGTCGGCATATAATCCGCATCAAATAATAATTCCTGCTTACTGGCTTTTTTGGAAAAGATCAATTTGCGCAGCATCCACATGGATAAAGCTTTTCGTTTTTCAATTTCCAGGTTTTGTGATACGGGAATACTTCGAATAATATCCATGCGTTGAAAATATTTTGAATCATTGATCGCCGTGCTTTGACCTGCATGTTTCCTGTAAAAAACCAGGCTTTCCCGATTGCCTTTTAAAACAAAACCATGAATCAATAATTGAAACCACAATTCATAGTCTTCACCATGTTGCAAATTTTTTGATTCTCTAAAACCACCTACATGCAGAATTGCTTTCTTCCAAACCATGACCGTTGATAATGGCACGGGGTTTTTTGTTAGCATAATGACTATTCCTTCTCTTCCCTTTAATTCATCAAATTCTATTTCATGAATATCATTCATGAGCGCGGAGCTGGCATCAATATATTCAATGTTAGAAAATACCAGGTCTGCATTTGTATTTTCCAAGAATTCAATTTGTTTTTCCAGGAACTCATTTTTCCAGAGATCATCGGCATCCAAAAATGCGATCAGTTCTCCTTTAGCCGCTGCAATGCCCGTGTTGCGGGCCTTTCCCTGTTTACCATTTTCCTCGTACATATATTTGATACGGGCATCAGCCTCCGTATATTTTTTGCAAATGTCTTTGGTCGCATCTTCGCTTCCATCATCTACAATGATCAATTCCCAGTTGGCATAAGTCTGTGAAATTATACTTGCAATACTTTCCCCAATAAATTTTTCCATGTTATATGCAGGCATTATGATGGAAATCAAATCAGCTTTCATGAAGCCTTAAATTGGTATAGTCATTTTGTTTAATGGGCTTTCCAGTGGATGTGATTGGATGTACATTAACCAGGAAAATATTGATCTTTTCAAAAGCTATTTGTAAATCTTTTTTACGCAATAAAAGATGCGATAATTTTCGAAGGTTTGCTTTTAAATAAATCTCTTTCCTGGAACCTTCCTGCATTTTTATTAAAGTTAGAAATGGTAACCAAAATGGTTTTGCAAAAAACAAACTCTTTACTGATTTCCTGGATATATTTTTTTTGATTGCTTTATATGCATTCTTAAATTCAGGTATTTCATTTTTATTATAACAGTTTTCTGAATAGCTGTATAAAAACAAATACAATTGCGGAATGGCATGTCCGCGGGACATCATTTGCACACAATAACTCCATTGCAATCTTGGAGTTGTGATGAAATGAATAAACTGCAATCGTTCGTCATAATACAAATCATAGCCCATATATATCACAGCTAAACATAATTCAGCATCACCACCGGAAATTAAATTCGTTGCAGTTCGATCGCTAATTACCGGTGCATAATTATATGATTTTAATTTTTCCAAAATTGATTTCCGCGTGATCATTCCCGCACCGGCCAAATACTTTCTTTCATTCGCAATACCACTTTCTTTGAATGGAAGGCCTATTGCATACGCCTGACCAAAACGATCGAACCATTCGGGCTTTGCTGATTCAAATGCGCCGGTTGACTGACCAGCAGCAATACCAATTTTTTTGTTGGATTGCATCACATCAAATGCAGTTTGGATATATTTTTTCTCCAGCCAGTTATCATCATCACAAAAAATCAATATATCATAAGATGCAGCTGTAGCGCCTCTTTCGCGCGCATAAGATAAACCTGCTTTGGGTTCTTCAACTATTTTAAAAGGCGTGTTTACAGCAAGATTTGTCCATTCATCTTTTGCGAACTGAGCAGTATTATCTGAAGAATTATTATCCACAATAATTAATTCCCAGGGAATATTTTTGTCCACTTCCTGTAGTGCGAGATGCGCTAAAGTTTGTTGCAAACGCGGCGCACTGTTGTAGCAACATATAATTACAGAAACACCGTTAGAAAAATCAGCATTCATTTATGAAAATAACTTCGAGTAATTTTTTGAATTATTTTTCAATATCTTTTTTTACAATATAACAGACTGCTCCTGTATTTCGTATTCTACTAATAGATTTTATTTCAGATAAATAATCATGGACAGCTCTACAGCAACCATCCCATGTGTAATAGTCATCAATTAATATTAGGCCATTCTCTGCTATATACGGATATATATATTTCAGACATTCCATCGTAGAATCATACCAATCTCCATCAAGGCGTAATAAGGCAATTTTATTTTCAAAATTATACTTTGGTAAAGTATCTTTAAACCAACCTTTTATTAATTTAAAATCCGTTTTTGTTTCTTTCATTGCTTTATCTGCATATTCTATTGGAGCGTTGCAATTATCATAATATTCTTCACCTGTAACATTCGTCTGCCATTCTTTTGCTGCAATTCCGTCTATCTCTTTAACTTCAGGTAAACCTTCAAAACTATCAAATAAGAAATATTTTCTTTGGTTTCCCAACATTTCAGCGATACCGGCAATCATGCCACCTCTCCACACACCACATTCAACTATATCCCCTTCTACATTTTTGAGATAATGCTTCACTAATTTTAAATTGATATTATAAAGATATTCTGGCACCATCGTGAAATCTTTATATTTTTCGAACAAATAATCAAAATCTTCTTTGGGTGTAATACGTGAAATTTTATACCCGCACTTATTTATTAATTTAGAAATCTCTTTTTTAATAGCCATAAACTTATTATGTTTAAATATCAATATTCATTTATGAAAAAACTTCCGCATGATTCTTTTTTTAATTAGACTTAAATAAAATGAAAAATACATTTCACCTGATTTAATTTTTTTATACTGTTGATTAAATTGCGAATATCGCGTGTAAAAATATGCAAACAAATCAGGATGAATATATTCATCAAGCTCAGTAACGGCGCTAATACCTGGTAGATATTCCTGAATATTTACAGATTCCTTTGCTACTAAAAACATATTCTGGCTATACCACCAAGCTACATTCGGATTATTCCAAAACCGCTTTCTAAAAACATCATAATAAACAAATCCTCTTTTTTTAAATTTCTCCTGCCAGTAAATAAATGGTTGCTCATTTATGTGATTTTGTCCACCCTGGTTTTTTAGGGCAGCAGAAAATATAATAATTTCCCCCAAAGAAATTAAATTATCCAAAAAAATATCAGCATCAGATTCCGGTAAATGTTCTGCCACTTCCAGGCTAATAACCAGGTCAAATTTTTTATTGAAAATTACTTTTGTACCCAGGTCATGCATTTCAAAGTTTTGAGAGTCAATTAAGAGTTTTGTTTTATCCACCCAGGGCCCATCAATTCCAAGGATTTCATCAACGCCATTTCTAGAAAAAACATGCAGAAATGTACCTAGCCCACAACCCATATCTACAACAGATTTAGGCTGAAATATTTTGATCAGGACAGGCACAATCTCATTTGCTGAAGAGAGATTATTGTCAACCGCAGAATGTATATATATTTTTTCCTGGTTCATATGTGTTCTATTAAAAATATAATTTTACTTCTAAGAAATATCAAATTTGCTTGCATTAGCATTTAAATTCATTTTCAATAATTCACTTGAATAAGCAATTTCAAGTTTTTCAATCGTATGTTTAGAGACGCCAAATTTTTTCTGTGAAGCATTAAATTGGGAGAGTTTATTAACCAGGTTTAGTGAAAGAAAATTCTCTAACTTTTCAATCTCTTTTCCCTGTGTCAAAGGATTTATAAGGGTTTCAAAAGAGAGTTCGCAAACATTTTTTTCGCCAAATGTATGAACCCATTTTTCTACATTCCGAAAGTAATGACCTTTACGGAGAGCACCAACAGGTGACTTTCCTGTTATTTCATCTTCCAGGAAATCTTCAATAGTAATATCTTTATTGTGCTTTAAATACTCATATTCTGCTTTACCCGTTGGTGTGTATTGAAAGTATAGTTCATAGGCTGAATCCAGGTTATCTATAATATTTGAAAAATAAAAATTATACGCAGAAATGAACCGCTGAACCGGATTGCGCAGCATAATAATAATTTTAGAATCCGGATTGTACATATATATATTTTTATAGGCTAATTCATCTCCCAGATAGTCCGGTGATGCCTCTAATAAATATTTATACTTTCTATTGAAAGGGTGCCTGAATAAATGATGATAATTTTTAAAATTTACATCATCTTTCATTTTATCTGAATCAAAATAATGGCATTCTTTATATTTTGCTGGTAACACCAATTCATTCTCACAAAGCAGTTTGAATAATGAAGTGGTGCCGCATTTTTGTTCACCTACAATAAACAGGTTTACTCTTTTTCGTGTATCCCGCATCAGCATTGATTCTGCTGACTTTTTAGTAGATGATAAAATTTTCTTTAACCGATTCATCTTTTATTGTTGCCATTTATAAGTTGTCAGGAAACCTTTTCGTACAAGCGGAATCCTTCCTGTTCCAAAAAAATCACCATCCACAACCGTTAGTGCTTTGGCAAATTCAACCTGGTCAAAAGTGCCGCCTTCTTCAGAATAGATCAATGTATTTATAAAATAATCACCCCCGAATAAAGGGAGTTTAAATAAAGTGCAGGTGACAAAGCCATCTTTTTCCAATAAAGAAAAAGCTTCACCTGAATGCCCGTTACTGATGGTAAATAAAAGTTGTTCATTCACATCCAAAATTTGAATACGGAATAAAACATTCCGAAGCGGTCTATCTTTCAATGAATAATGCAATTTTATCACCACGTCATCTCCGGACTTCACGGATGACACCGCTATATTTTTAGTATTGAAAATTTGAATATCTGTACAACGCAATAACCCATTTCCTTTTCTGTCTGTCCTGTTATTGAGATTGCTTTCCAGTTCGTCTTTTTTACTGTGCAAATATTGATTGATGGCATCTTCAGGCGAACCCATGAAAATGTTTTTCCCATATTCCAGTAACATCACATTGGTGCATAAATTTAAAATCGCCGGCATATTATGACTTACAAATAAAACTGTTCGTCCTTCTTTTTCACTCACGTCTTTCATTTTACCCAAACACTTTTTTTGAAACTCAGTATCGCCTACCGCCAGCACTTCATCTACAATTAATATATCCGGTTCCAAATGCGCGGCCACTGCAAATGCAAGCCGCACGTACATGCCGCTGCTATAGCGTTTTACGGGCGTATCAATATAACGCTCCACGCCCGCGAATGCTACGATCTCATCAAACTTCATGCGTATTTCATTTTTAGTCATTCCCAGGATAGCGCCATTTAAAAAAATATTATCACGGCCTGATAATTCAGGATGAAAGCCAGTGCCCACTTCCAGTAAAGCTGCAATGCGGCCTTTGATTTTTATATTGCCTATAGTTGGCGTAGTTACTTTAGAAAGAATTTTTAGAAATGTAGATTTCCCTGCTCCATTTCGGCCGATAATTCCCAATATGTCTCCATGCTGTACACTAAAATTAATATCTCGTAAAGCCCATATATATTCACTGTTTCCTTTCTTGCTTCGGTCATTCACTTCCCCGATCTTTAAGTATGGATCTTCCTTGCCGACGATGCGGTGCATGAAGCGGTTGAGATCATCATGCAATGTTTTTTTACTCACCTGCCCCAGGCGGTATTGTTTTGAAAGATGCTCTACTTGTATAACTGTTGATCTGTCCATAATTTTAAATTGCCCGATAAAGTTTAAATATCAAAATGTGTTTTTTTTATTCTTCGGAAAAAACGCAAAGAAGGAATTTCAAAAAACCGGTGAATGAGGTAAGAAAAGCCGATCATAGTTACAACAGGAATTCCAATAAAAACAACCGGGTTATTTACAAGCAATGGCTTTATATTATTTAGAATTATATAGCCAACATTTTGATGAATGAGGTACAATGGGTAGGAAATTAAGCCCAAAAAAACGAGAGGCTTCCAGGTCAGCCATTCTAATTTATCGTAACTGAATAAATAGAACAACACAAAAAAACAAGCTATTATTATTCTTTCAGTGAAACCAATTAATATCAGGCAAACTGTAATAAAACACAGAATGAGTAACAAATGAATGAGTACATTTTTTCGTGCATTTTCAAACTTTATTTTATAGAAAAGAATGCCCGCAAAAAATAACGCGTTCCATTCAACATTTAAAGCCATGCCCCATTGCAACGGGAATTTATACACAAACTTGTTGATCCATGTTACCAACAGAAATACAGTACCAATGATCAAAATATTTTTAAGTTGCTTAGATAGCATTACCAATATCATAAAAACATAAAAAAAAACTTCCGGCACTAATGACCAATATGCACCATCAACGGCAGGAAATCCAAAAAAACCGGGAATCATTGTTACATTCAACACAGCAGTATGCAAACTACTTGCTTTGCCCGGTAAGCCAAAAATAGTTCCCAAAACAAATGTTATTCCTAAACAAACAAGAAATGTAGGATACAACCTGGTCAGGCGTTTATATAAAAAATCAAATACACTTTTAGATTGAAGCACCGTCAAAAAAATAACGAAACCGCTAATAATAAAAAATAATTGAACGCCGAGATACCCATACCGAAAATCATAAGATGGTGAATAAGATTGCCCGTGATGCATGCGATAACCGTCAGTATAATGCACCAACATAACAGACAAAGCGGCTACACCACGGAAGAGATCGAGTGTTTGAAGCCGCGTTGACTGTTGAATGCTGTGTTGTGTAATATCATATGGAGTGTGAAGCAAATTTTTAGTACGTCAATAAAACCAGTCGTGTTTTATTTTTTTAAGCTTTCGAATGATGTGTTCGTGTTATCAAAATTTCATTCATTAACGATTCGATAATTTTAATAGTCAAAATGCGCTTTTTTTATTCTTCTGAAAAAACGTAAAGAAGGAATTTCAAAAAACCGGTGAATGAGGTAAGAAAATCCGATCAGACTTAGCATTGTAATCCCAATAAAAAGAATTGGGTAATCACCAAGGAATGGTTTTATTTGATTCAGCATTACATAGCCAACATTTTGATGAACAAGGTACATTGGGTAGGAAATCAAACCTAAAAAAACGAGTGGTTTCCAGGTCAGCCATTCTAATTTATCGTAACTGAAGAGATAGAATAAAATAAAAAAACAAGCCACAATAATTCTTTCAGTGAACGAGCCCAGCACCAGGCATACAGTAATAAAGCTAAAAACGAGTAATAAGTGAATTAGAAAATTTTTTCGTGCATTTTCAAACTTTATTTTATAGAAAAGAATGCCTGCAAAAAATAGCGCGTTCCATTCAACATTTAAAGCCATGCCCCATTGCAACGGGAATTTATACACAAATTTATTGATCCATGTTACCAGCAGAAATACAGTACCAATGATCAAGATATTGTTGAGTTGCTTCGATAGCATTACCAATATCATAAAAACATAAAAAAAGACTTCCGGCACTAAGGACCAATAGGCACCATCAACAGCAAAATATCCAAAAAAATTGGGAATCATCGTTACATTAAACAAAGCAGTATGCAAACTTTTTTCCCTGCCCGGCAAGCCAAAAACAGTTACCAAAACAAATGTTATTACTAAACAAACAAGAAATGTAGGATACAACCTGGTCAGGCGTTTATATAAAAAATCAAATACGCTTTTTGATTGAAGCACCGTCAAAAAAATAACAAAACCGCTAATGATAAAAAATAATTGAACGCCGAGATACCCATACCGAAAATCATAAGAAGGACTATACGATTGCCCGTAATGCATACGATAACCGTACGTATAATGGACCAACATCACAGACAAAGCGGCTACACCACGGAAGAGATCGAGTGTTTGAAGCCGCTTCGTAGAATCAATGCTATTTTTTGTAGAAATAGTAGAAGTATTATTCAATTTCTTAGAATCAATAAATGTATTGCAAAAAGAAAAAATAGCCTACTTGAAAGTGAACGATACGATTTATAAACATTTTTAAAATAATTTTTTGATGTTTGAAAATCTTAAACAGTATCCATAAAACTTCTTTCCACTTTATTAAAAATTAAAATGCCTGTCAGTAAAAAGAAAAGAGTACAGCCTAAACTGTACAAGAAGAAAAAGCCATTGAAAGTGCCTTGTCCAAAAATGGCATAGCGAAAGCCTTCTACTAATGGCGAGAGTGGATTCCATTCAATAAACGCTTTATATTTTGATGCATTTAAATAAGATAATGGGTATGCCACCGGCGTGATATACATAAATAAACCCACGCCGAAACTCACTAAGACAGCGAGGTCGCGGTATTTTGTCGTGAGTGAGGAGATGGTAATTCCCAGGCCCAAACCCATTAAGCCCATTAATAAAATGATCACTGGTAACAACAATGTATGCCAGCCCAAAGTGGGCGTATAAATTCCGGTAACTGCATAATAAATGATCATCAGGAACAATAAACCAAACTGTATAGAAAATTTAAACATGTTGGAAGTGACGGTTGCTAATGGTAAAACCAAACGTGGAAAATACACCTTTCCAAAGATGGCTGCATTCGATACGAAGGTGGTTGAAGTGGTCGTGAGACAGGTAGAAAAATACGTCCAGATGGTAATGCTGCTCATGTAAAATAAAATCGGCGGCAATGTATCTGTTGGGATATTGGCAATTTTAGTAAACAAAATTAAAAACATGAAAGTCGTCAGTAAGGGTTGCACCACATGCCATAAAGGGCCGAGAATTGTTTGCCGGTATTGAGACGCAATATCCCTTTTTACAAACAAAACGATGAGGTCACGATACCGCCAGACTTCCCGTAAATGAAAATTGAATAAACTATTTTTTGGCCCGATGATCTCTGTCCAGTTTTCAGTGTTGCTTACTCCATCAACTTCTTCCAATACAGTAATTTCTTCGCGGATCATTGTTGTTTAAGTTTGATGTAAATTATTTTAATTCTAATAATATTAATTAAATAAGCTCAACATTTTTTCAGTCTTAGATTCGTGCACAAACACATAATTTGTCGTGTTCATATTTCCATGAACAGTGATATCTTCCAAAGGCAACAAGGAAACGTCCTTTTCATCCACGCGGAACATTTTATATGTATTATCAAAAAAGAATTTCAACACTTCCTGCTCGCGTTTTTTCCGGAAAGCGCCATTCTCTGAATCCACATTGTACACAGGCAATATTTCAACAATACAATATGGAAGGTATTGTGCAATGGAATTTCTAAGTCCGAGTAAAACTTCCAGTTCTGCACCTTCTGCATCAATTTTAATTACACCGGGAATAAAATTATTTTGTTGCAGAATTTCATCACCGGTGAAAACAGCAACATTAATTGATTTGTTATACCGCGCTGCATTTGTCCGGAAATTTTTTACCAGACTCGCACCACTCGCAAAATCCATATCCATATTCAAAGTAAGGAGCTCATTTTTATCAGATAAACCCACAGGGAAAATATGGCAATTTGCAAAAAGATTGATAGAAGCTAATTTATTGCAATAAAATACACAGGCCGGGTTCGGCTCAAAGCCAATGTAGGCGTTGCTCTTATTCAAACCATAAAAAGACAACATCGTCTGACCGATATTCATGCCCACATCTATAAAAGCATCTTTAGTCAGTGATAATAATTTTTCAACAATTTGTGGCAACCAGGATTCCTGTGCCAAAAGGTGATAATAACCCATGCCATTGATTACCGGCACTGAGAAATTATTTTCATGTCTTTTTACATGAAGTGTTGAATTAATTTTATTAAAATAACCGGATTTATATAAAGCCCTGTGTAAATAATAAAACATTAAAAATTTACTTTTTTAAACAACATTTTTTATACAACAATATCCGCAAATAATTTTTGCGGGGATGTTTGCCAGAAATCTTCGCGCAGCAAAGTTTCTAGAAATAATTCAGCACTGTTTCCTGTACCAAATTCAAAATCAATTGATGGCGTAACAAATGTTTGATCCATATTTTGCAAAGCGTGTAAAATTTCTTTTGTTGTATTTCCTGTATGCATTACGGAATCATGATTTGATCTTCCTGTTTGCCTGCTGCCGACATTTATCGCCGGAACGCCGTAGTAATGCGCTTCGCGAATACCTGCACTGGAATTTCCAACAATGAATTGTGCATTTTTTAAAAGGGAAAGAAAATATTCAAAACGCAATGATGGAAAGATCAAATAATTTTTTGCATCGTTTCTTTCCTCTATTTGCTGAAGAATAATATCAGCGCCTTTATCATTGTTTGGATAAATCAGGATATAATTAAAACCGAATTGATCCAATGCATTAAAATAATTTTCGGCTTGCTCTTTTAAATTTTCTATCTCCGTTGTTACGGGATGAAACATAGAAATTGCATAATTGTCAAAATGAATATCATAATGTTCTTTGGCTTCTTCCAGGGTAGGAAGTCCGGGTGAAAGCATTACGTCCAAATCCGGTGAACCGGTAACAAAAACATGTGAAGCGATCTCGCCCATTTGGATTAAACGTTGCCGTGCATTTTCATTGGCCACAAAATGTACGTGACTGAGTTTACTTACAGCATGTCGAATGAGTTCATCAACAGTTCCGGATAATTCACCACCTTCAATATGCGCCACTAAAAAATTATTCAATGCGCCGACAGACGCGCCTGCAAGGGCTTCTATGCGATCACCATGGACGATGATCAGGTCAGGATTTAGTGAACGTGCATATTCAGAGAAACCCACAATCGTTTTTGCAAGAGTTATATCCATCAAACCTGCTGCATCATGATTTTCGAACTTAAAAATATTTGGATAGCCGCATTTTTCAATTTCATGAACCGTGTAGCCATATTTTTTATCTAAGTGCATGCCGGTAACAAATAGGTGGACTTCAAAATGTGCATCATTATTCAAAATGGAAATCAATGATTTTAATTTCCCAAAATCCGCGCGTGTGCCTGTAAGAAAAACAATTTTCTTTTTCATCCTTCCTTCAAATATTTACATTCAATCAATGAAAGTGATTTATGTATTTGAAATATCATGTGGAGATAATTGTTTATCAATAGCAATATCCATTGCAGCTTTTTTCCCTAAAATATGTTCATATTCTTCCGCAAGAATTCCACCTTTTCCGGGACGTTTTACCCAAATATTTTCTGTAGTAAATGTATCTCCTTTTTCAATTGGCTGAATAGAACAAACCGTGGCAAATGCAAAGTCAATAGTCACCTGTTCTTCTTTGGCAGGTCCTTTATGGCCACCTCTTTGTTCAAATAAAATATTTGCACCTTCTATTAATTCTGCACATGCATTTGAATCCATTGAACAAATAATATCCGGCCCTGGCCTCTCCATGGAATCCGTGAAGTGGCGTTCTAAAATGCTTGCGCCCAGTGCCACAGCGCCGAAACAGGCATGGTTGCTCATTGTATGATCAGACAAACCAATAACAGCATCTTTAAAATTATTTTGCAATTCACTCATCGCGCCAAGCCGTACTAATTTATTCGGCGTTGGATAAAGATTGGTTGTGTGCAATAATGCATACGGAATATTTTTTTTCCTGAAAATATTTACAGCTTTCGCAACACTTTCAATCGTGTTCATTCCTGTACTTAAAATAATCGGTTTACCAAATGCAGCAATATGTTCCAGTAAAGGATAATTAGAACATTCACCGGAACCAATTTTATATGCCGGCACATTCATTTTTTCCAAACGGTTTGCAGCCGCGCGACTAAAAGGCGTGCTGATGAAAATCATGTGTTGATTTTCCACATAATTTTTCAATTCCATTTCTTCTTCTTCATTCAATGCACAACGGTGCATAATCTCATAAATACTCACACTGGCATTTCCCGGTATCGTATTTTTTGCGGCGCCACTCATTTCATCTTCCACAATATGTGTTTGATGCTTGATCATTTCCACGCCAGCTCTTGCAGCAGCATCCACCATTTCTTTAGCAGTTAGCAAAGAGCCTTCATGGTTGATACCAATTTCCGCAATGACCAATGGTTGATAATCGTAACCAATTTTACGGCCTGCTATTTCTATAAAAGGATGCATGTATAAATTAAATATCTAAACTAATCTTTTACCAGGCAGTCCAGCCACCATCCACAATTAAATTATGCCCGATCACGTGCGATGAGGCATCACTCGCCAGGAACACAACAGCACCGCGCAGTTCAGACTTGTCACTCATCCTGCCGATGGGATTTAATTGTTCAAAACGTTCTAAAAATAAACCAGTATGTTCATTAAAAATTCCACCTGGTGTAATAGAATTTACACGCACGCCTTTATTCGCCCACAATGTGGCGACAAATTTTGTGAGGCCAATTACACCATGTTTACTCACCGAATATGCAACAGGTTGTGAAATACCCGTGCCTTCATAAATAGTGTGATGCGGGCTAACGACGCCATATAAAGAAGCCATGTTGATGATCGAACCATGTTGATTTTCCAGCATGTGTTTTCCAATTACCTGGCAACCGAGAAATGTGCCGGTAAGATTTACATGCATGATCGCGTTCCAGTCTTCCAGGGAAAAATTTTCAAACAATGCATCAAATCCGGAAGTTTTTGATTGATTGGTAAAGCCTGCATTATTGATCAAAATATCAATGCGGCCAAATGTGTCTTTTATTTCAGATAAAACAGATTCCCAATTTTCTTTTTTCGTTACATCCAGTTCGTATGAAAAAACTTTTTCATAATTTTTATTCAATGCCATCACAGCATCTTTACATTTAGCGGCATTGATATCGGCGAGGATAATTGTCGCGCCAAATTCGAGTAAGGCAATTGCATGTTCGGAAGCCAGTAAACCCGCGCCACCGGTGATCAGTGCGACTTTACCTGACAGATCGAATAAGTTATTTTTTTCCATTTTCCTGCAGTATAAATTCAACTAATTTAAAATCAAATTCTGTATCAATATCAATGGCCCGTTCGCGCGGAATGGGATATAATAAACATTTTGCGCGGCTCCAGTGATCGTATTCAAATAAGGCTTTTCTTTTGATCACATACGCCGCAGGTGTGAGGCTAAAAACTTCCGGCGCATCCTGCCTGCCGGTAATTGGTGTAACACTTTTTTTGACAATTTCTGCAAACCCATTTTCATTGAGTTCCATCATATTAAAATAGGGATTGCGTTCCGGTTCGTATGCAGTGATCACTACATCCGCTTGTTGATTATTCAATGCCATTTCAATAGCGCCTGAAATATCAGTAGCATTTTTCAAAGGCACGGTAACATCCATATCCACTAAATAATCCAAACGAATTCCATATTCATTTTCATATTCTTCCACTATATGGCGGAAGACCAGCCATTTGGAAGAACTGTCTGTAGCAAGCGTTGCAGGGCGTTGCATGATTTTTTTAATACCAAATTCTTTTGCAACATTTTCTATCTCCTTATTATCTGTAGAAACTATCAGATCATTTAATAATGAAACATTCAATGCGGTTTCAATGGTATAACCAATAAGTGGTTTTCCATTCAGCAGTTTTATATTTTTTCCGGGAACGCCTTTAGATCCGCCGCGGCAACATATTGCAGCCAATATATACATTATGCAAAAATTGTTTTTGCAAAATGAATATACTTGTTTTCAGCGGCTGCTTTTTTTGCAGCCAGTATTATTTTCAAACTAACCAGTGCTTCTTTAAAACTGGTAAGGCGGCTATCTTTTTTATCTTCTAAAAACGATTGAACAATTTCTTTGAACCGGTCATTTCTTGTATAAGAGGCGTAATTAAAACTCCATTCTTTTTTATCATAACCGATCCAATTCACTTCTGCTGTTGCCTGGTTCCAGAAAATACTTCCTTCTGTACCTGTGAGCCTGCAATTGCGTACCAGTGCGGGTTGCAGGTAATCGAGGTGAATCGTTGCCAATGCACCATTTTGAAATTTTATCAGTATTTCAGCCAGTTCCTCAGTTTCAATTTCAAGGGAGCCACTATTGATTTCCTGCGCAGTAATCAATAATGGCATTCCCAGTAAACAATATAAATAATCTATTTCATGCACTAAATCAAGTAATACACCGCCTCCTTTTTCTACAAGCGCGCTCATGCTTTTTTTATGATCTTCATTCGGCCGCCAATCTGGTAAATACTGTCCAACAATTGCATTGGCTGATAATATTTTTCCGATGATCCCTTGTTCAACAAGTTCTCTTACTTTCATAAATCCCGGGTCAAAATGTAAATCATATCCAACGATAACATTGCATTTTTCCGAATTTATTTTTTCGCAAAATTCATCTACATCCGTAAAATTATTGCTGACGGGTTTTTCTATATAAATTTTTCGGGCGCCATATTTCCAAACATCCGCGAAGTCCTTCATATGTTGCGCTGTAGGCGTACAAATAAAAACTGCATCAAATGTATGCGCCGCATACGCCGCATCAATGGATTCGAAAACCTGGAGTGTTTGTACATCCACTGCCGGCAAGGGTTTCCGGCTGACCATTGAAATTTTATATTTTCCAAATTCCCGGATATTGGCCACATGCCTTTTACCAATAGAACCAAAACCAATTACAAGTATTTGCTGAATCATTTTTTGAGCAGTGTCAGTGAATGAGGCAAAAATAATTTCTTTATTAAAATCCTTAAAGGTTCTTCAGCCAATTTATACAATGCAATAGAAATAAGATTCAGTAAAATGAATAATACAAATACATGTATATATACATTCTTGATTGGAAAAATAATACCAATAATGGTGCTTACAAAACCAACGTGTACCAGGTAAAAAATATATGAACTTTTACCAAGCAGTTGAAAGATTGGCCACTGGAGAATTTTTTTTATGAAAGACTGCTCCGTTATAAGCCCATAGAAAGTAACTGCTATCGTGAATGGAAGGATAATATTATTCAAAAAAATTCCGGGATAACTATAAATACTGAATTTCACGTTTAGAGTGTAAGCAGTTAATGCCATTAAAATAAGTACAATGGTAAAAGATACAATGCCGGTTAGAGTAAATAATACAGACCTTTTTTTTGCTGGCTGAGTTTGCCGGTTTTTTAAGAAAAGTGCCAGGTAAATACCGATGAAAAATTCGAAGCACCTGCCAAAAAAAGTATACACAAGCATGAATTTATTGTTCTCCATAAATCCATACACAGAAGGTGTATTATTTAATTGCACCAATAAAAATCCCAGGCCCAGGATTAGGAACAGGAGCAAAAAACATTGCCGGGTTTTCTTTTGAAATAAAAAAATTAATGGAGCTGAAAAATAAAAACACTCTTCTACTGTTAAACTCCAGCTTTGTGAAATGCCACTAAATTTAAGATTATTAAAAAAACCTTTCAGTAAAAATAAATTTGTAAAAATTGTAAAAGAGCCGGGTTGTTCGTGCGTATATAAAAATTGAAACAGGAATGCACAGGCCGTTAACAACAAATACATCGGGTATATCCTTGCTACCCGGTTGATTAAATATCTCTTTAACCACTGCCTGGAAATAGTTACTGATTCATAATAGCGATACGTAATTAAAAATCCACTTAAAACAAAAAATACAGTTACTCCCACATGCAATTCTTTGAATATATCAAAAAGGAAAGTTGGCAGGTGATATACATTGATTTGATTCTGGTGATGGAAAAAAACCATATACGCAGCTATGGCGCGTACACCTGTGAGTGCGGCAAAATAATTTTTATCATTGATTTCCTGTTCCAGTATATTTTTTTGTAAGCATCCTTAAACGCGCTTTAAAAAATCAAATCGGTTGCACATAATCCAGTGGAAATTCCACAACCATAACCTGTCCCAGGCTCTCAAGCCGTACAAACGCTTTCTTTTTTGTGGCGCGCATTACAGTCCCTGTGTTATCCATAAAAACACCTGCCTGAATTTTTACTTTCATGTCCGGTGTTAAGGAATCATAAGAGAAAATTGAAATTTTTGCATGCTGAATGAGCAGGTATGATTTAATGATTTCAATTTCTTCATCACGGATCACTGCAGGCTTCCCTTCATGATGCACAAAATTTAATACCCCTTCAGTTTGTAAAACGATGAGCCGGTCCTCCAAATTCATGTGCACAAATACGTACGATTTAAAGATGGGTTCATCTATGATTTTCTTCCGGTCACTCCATTGCCTTTCCACTTTTTGTAATGGGCACCAGCTTTGAATATTTTTTAAAAGCAGGCGTTCATCCACTTTTTTTTCCCAGCGTGGTTTCGTGTATAATGCGTACCAGTGAATCCCATTTTTTTTAATCATATATATAGCTTCGCCACCTCACTCACAGGCAAGTTTTGAAAAATGTATATAAAAATATACAGCCGTGATCATTTCCATTTACCAAAAAACCATCTTTGAAAAAAGCCTTTGCGCTTTTGTTCATCATGGTAATACCCGGTACCAAAATGATAGCCATATCCATAGCCATACCCTTCATAATGCAGGCGCGATGATTCTTTAATTCCATTCATTACAATGGAGATATTGACCAGTTTATTTTCAACCCGCATTTTTTCAATATAATCAATTGTATTCAAAAAAGAATACTCGTATCTCAAAATAAATAAAGTCACATCCGCGAAATGACCGGTAACAAAGCCATCTGCAACAAGGCCGATCGGTGATGAATCAATGACGATATAATCATACTTTGATTTCAAAAAATCAAATAAAGTAGCCATTTGATCCCGCATTAATAATTCCGTCGGATTTGGCGGCACAGGGCCGGAAGTGATCACATCAAAAGTTGTTTCCCCCTTATAAGTCGCAATGATATTTTCAATAGGTACGTTTTTTACGAGAAAATCTGTCAGGCCAAATACCGGATTGATTTTTAAATATTCATCCACACGTGGTTTACGCAAATCAATATCCATGAGCAACACTTTAGCTTGTGTCGCAGCGAGGCTATTCGCTAAATTAATTGCTGTAAAACTTTTTCCTTCTCCACTGATAAATGAAGTGACAAGGATAGTTTGGTTTTTCTTTTCTGTGGAAAAAAATTGCAGGTTCGCGCGTATCAACCTTAATTGTTCTGCAATGATGGAACGGCTGCGATAAGGAATAAGCACGTTCGTTAATTTTTTTGAAAAAGAGATTTCTCCCAGGATTGGCACCTGTGTATTTTTTTCAATTTCACTGCGCTCACTGATCTTATTATAGAAAAAGTCTTTGAGTAAAAGGATTACAATTGGTACCAGCAAACCAATAAAAAATGCAAAGTATTTTGCCTGTGAGGATTTAGGTAAAACGATTCCCTGGTCATACGCGCTGTCCACTACCCTGCTGTTATTGATATTCGATACAAGGGAAATTTCTGTCTCTTCTTTTTTCTGCAAAAGATATAAGTATAATTGTTCCTTGACATCAATTTGCCTTTTCATTTTCAACAATTGCCGTTCTTTTTCCGGCAGGGATAAAAGCAATGCATCAAAATTTGATTTCAATGAACTGGCCTGCGTTATTTTTGCGTCTATTCCTGAGCGGGTATTGGCAATATTTTTTAAAATATTTTCTTTCAATTGATTCAAATCATTTCTTGCCCTGCCCAGTATGGGATCTTTTTCAGTAGAAATTTTTTGTTGTTGCTGGTAATCTAAAACCGAAGTGTTGTATTGTGAAATCATTGCGCCAAGTGTAGGTTCCTGCAAACCATTATTCGCGGGAATAATATCCGTATTGGATTTGGCATTGCGGATATACTTTTCGAGGGAATTTAAAATTTGTAATTGGCCCATTTCATCAATTCCATCTTTATCATATTCCTGTGCACGCGAGAGGTAAGTACCACCGGCAGCATCTATATTCGGTACATTATTATTTCTTTTATAGGCCTCTGATATAAGTTCCAGGTCATCCAGTTCCTGGGAGACAGAATCTACGCGTTCGGTCAGGAAGGAACTTGTTTTTTTACCCACAATATTTTTATCTGTAACACCCGCTGTATTAAATGCTTCAATTAATTTGTTGATGATATCACGCGCGCGTTCCGGCACTTCATCCAGCATGGAGATCTCAATGATGCCGCCCATTTCATGCATTTTTACAACTACGATCGAACCCCGTAAAGCCATGCCTACGTCATAGGGGTCTTGCAATGAAAGTAAATAACCATCGGGATCTGCTTTCACCTTTTCATTTCTTTTAAAAACAAAATGATAGGTGCCTAATTGAAAAGTATCACCGAAACTGTGAAAGATTTTTTGCCCGTTCTGAAGTATAGAAAATCTGCGGCCTTCTACGAAAACATTGTAGGAACCCGTTGTTGCAGGCAAGGTATCTTCTTTTACTATTTGTATAGAAAATGGACGGTGGTCCCCATACAAAGTGGAAGAAGTGATCCGCGCATTTGTGAATAATTTTACCTGCAGGTTTAAGGAATCAACAATGCCGGAGACAATGCTTACCGATTGCATGATATCTATCTGGTTCTGCACTTCCTTACTTCCGGGCATTACGCCCAGTTCACGCAACACATTATAATCCGGCGAAGTTTCCTCATCATCTTTGATCAACACATATGCAGAAACTTTATGCATCTTAGGTGTGTATCTCAGGTAAAGTGTAACGATTGTATAAGAAATAAGCAGCGACAGAATGATCCAGGGTGAAAAATAAAGCATCCTGAAAAGAAATTTTTTAATATCAAATTCTTTGGATGAATTATTTACCGGTTCTATATGGTCAGTTTCTGTAGTCGGGTAACTCATGCTTATTTTTTAAAGAAAACCAACAAGATTGTGAGGATACTTATAACAGAAGTCACAATCGTAAAATTGCGTGTAAAGTTTTCTGAATTTATTTTTAAACTTGTGGATTCAATATAAAGAATATCATTGTTGTGTAAATAAAAATTAGGTGAATTTAAAATACTGCTATCAAGGAGATTAACGGTTAAAACAGAACGTTTACCATTATCATCGCGGATGATTTTTACCTGGTCACGTTTGGCATATTGTGTCATATCCCCACCCTGCGCGATGGCTTCGAAAATATTTAATTTTTCTTTGGTCGCTGAAAAATAGCCGGGCTGCTTTATTTCACCGAGCATGGCAAATTTAAAATCACCGAATTTTACGGAGACGATCGGGTCGAGCAAATATTCTTTATAGGCATTTGTGATCGTATCACGTGCTGCTTCACGCGTGAGGCCGGCCATATGCAGACTTCCTATTTTAGGTAATTCGATATTGCCATCGATATCCACAACCGTGGTGATGCCGCCGGTACCTCCACCATAATATTGATTGATATACTGAACTGTTTTATCATTTTCACCACCCACTTGTATTATCATCATATCATTTACCTGCACTAAAGGACGTGGCGCTTCAAGCGTTTTTAAAGCCAGGGATACAGTATCGGGCAGGTTATTGAAGTAGGTTATACTTTTTGTTTGAATGCAGCCCTGTAAAAGAATGGACCCCACCATGCAATTAGTAATGACAAGCAGTACACCTGCAAATTTTTTCACCATAATATTGGACAAGTTGATATGCTTCAGGTACAAATATATTTAATTCAAGCGTTGAAAATACATAAATAATGATTTAGGAAAAAAAGGAATTTTGAACCTACTTCCAATATATCTCTGCTCGCTTTCCATATATATTTTTCTTATATAAGATTTAGGACAAAAACATCCATAAAAAATTGTTTGCGGAGGAGATGTTTCTTAAACTAACAGCTAACAGATAACAATTAAAAGATAGGAGAATAAAATCAAAAAGTAAACTGAAACCTTATTGACTTTAATAGAAAATAATTTCCTTGAAAATTTCCAACCTTATTAGTGGCTATCAACAACTGCAAACATTTTTTTTAAAATAATTTAATAAGGTTGGTTTGTTATTTGGATATAATTTTTCTACTAAGGTTGGCTGTGCGTGTGAAAGAGTTTAATATAATACTTACAACTTCTATTTTACTTATTCTTCAAATCTCAGCCATTTTTGGTCGCCTGACCAAAAATTTCCTAACTAATTTTTTGTTTTTTATTCGACTCCGGTAATGCTGGTCAGGCGACCAGCATCGGCGAGAAGAATTCCAACCTTATTTGATTTGAAGTTTAAATTATTGCCTATCAACAATAGCAAATCGTTTTGGTTTTTATAATAAATAAAAGGTTGGATTTTCATTTGATTATATTTTTCTACTAAGGTTGGCGTTGCGTGTGATAAAAAAAAGAGCAAACAAATTTTACAATGTTTACTCTTATAAAGTCGGGAAGACAGGATTCGAACCTGCGACCCTCCCGATCAGAATCGGGATTTGCTACCGGCCTAATAAATGAAAAAGAATAAGTGCTTAAAATAAAAAAAGAGCAAACAAATTTTACAATGTTTACTCTTATAAAGTCGGGAAGACAGGATTCGAACCTGCGACCCTCCCGATCAGAATCGGGATTTGCTACCGGCCCTATAAATGAAAAAAATAAGTGCTTAAAATAAAAAAAGAGCAAACAAATTTTACATTGTTTACTCTCATAAAGTCGGGAAGACAGGATTCGAACCTGCGACCCCCTGGTCCCAAACCAGGTGCGCTACCGGCCTGCGCTACTTCCCGATTTTTCCTGCAATGTTTTATTACAGGGTTGCAAAAGTAAGGGATTGAGGATGAATAAAATCCCACAGAAAAATTTTTTTTTTTAGTAAGTTCCTTTTTATGAAAATATGTTTTCCTCTTCCGGATAAAATACGGATTAACTTTTATTTGCATGGCATTTGATTTGTTTGAAATAATTTTAAGGCAATCAAATTGAAAAACAATCAAATAAAATGGACGAATTAATAGCGCCTGGTGCACCAGGAATTCCACCCAAATGGACTTCCAGCGCAAAAACAGGAATTGGAAAATCAATCAATGCAGCATCCGAGATCATATTTACCCTGAGTCATGGAATTTTAAATGAAGTGTATTTCCCCCGGGAAGATACGGCCTGTATCCGTGATATGGAAATGATCGTAACAGATGGAGTTGAACTTTTTTCAGAAGAAAAAAGAGCGACGAATACAAAAACGAAAATGATCAAAGAAGGTATTCCCGCATATCATATTATCAATACCTGTAAAGAAAAAATGTTTCAAATAGAAAAATATATCGTTGCAGATCCGTTGCGGGATACTGTTTTGCAAAAGATCATTTTTAAACCTTTGGGTAAACCAAATAATCCATTCCAACTTTTTGCATTGCTGGCACCGCATCTCAACAACCGGGGCAGTGATAATACAGGATGGTCCGGCGAATATAAAGGCGTGCCCGTTTTATATGCGCAAAGGGATGGTACTTGCCTCGCTATGATTTGTTCCACCGGCTGGAAAAAAAGATCAGTGGGTTTTGTAGGCACTTCTGATGGCTGGCAGGATTTGAATACACATAAACGCATGGAATGGGAATATACCAAAGCGGAAAATGGAAACATTGCATTGACCGGTGAAATTGATTTATCCATATCCAACTCCTTTACAATTGCTATTGGTTTTGGCAGAAGTCCATCTGAAGCTGCTCACCAGGCAAGGGCAAGTTTATTACAGGGTTTTGATGCTATTCAAAAATTGTATATGCATGAATGGATGGAATGGCATAAAGCATTAGCTAATGTAAAAATGAATAAATTATCATCCGGTAAAAAATTTCGTGCGAGTGCAACTGTGCTGAAAATAAATATGGCCAAAAGTTTTGCGGGCGGTATTGTTGCCAGCATGTCTATTCCCTGGGGGCAAAGCAAAGGTGATGATGACTTGGGCGGATATCACCTCGTTTGGCCACGTGACCTGGTGGAAAGTGCAGGCGGTTTCCTGGCATTGAATGCACATGATGATGCATTGAATATTATTAATTATCTCATGGCCACTCAACAGGCAGATGGAAGCTGGCCGCAAAATATGTGGCTGGATGGAATGCCTTATTGGAAAGCCATACAAATGGACCAGGTAGCACTTCCGGTATTATTAGTGGATACTTGTCACCACTTAGTGGAAATTGAAAAAGGGCGGTTAAAAAGATATTGGCAACACGTAAAAAATGCGATTGGGTTTATTATCAATACCGGTCCTTATACGCAGCAGGACAGGTGGGAAGAAGAATCCGGTTATTCTCCATTCACCATTGCAACACAAATAGCAGCTTTGCTCGCTGCTGCCCATCTTGCAGATGAAACAGGAGAAAATGAGATAGCGAATTATTGTCGTGAAAAAGCGGATAACTGGAATGACCGGATCGAAGAATGGACTTATGTAGAGCATAATGCATTTGCAAAAAATATGGGTGTGGATGGTTATTTTATCCGCATCAACCCGGAGAATATTCCTGCCAATGAATTAGGAAATAAAACCATTGCTTTAAAAAATCACCGGGAAGAAAATGGCATTATTAAAATAACAGATTTAATCAGCACAGATGCATTGGCATTGGTACGTTTCGGTTTACGAGAACCCAATGATCCACGAATATTGAATACCATAAAAGTGATTGATAAGATTTTAAAATTGGACACTCCTTCCGGGCCTTGCTGGCACAGGTATAATGAAGATGCATATGGAGAAGATGCACAGGGAAATGATTTTCCGTCTGGCGGAAATGGAATAGGCAGGGCCTGGCCATTGCTTACCGGAGAAAGAGGTCATTATGAAGTCGCCGCCGGTAATTATAAAAAAGCTGCTGAAATGCTTTGTGCCATGGAATCTTTTTCGAATAATGATATGCTGCCTGAGCAAATTTGGGATGCGGAAGACATTCCTGAAAAGGAAATTTTCTTTGCAAAACATACAGGCTCTGCAATGCCTTTGACATGGGCGCATGCGGAGTATTTAAAACTGGCAAGTTCTATAAAGTCAAAAAAAATATTTGATATGCCGGCTCATACAAAACAACGGTATTTAGAAAATAAAATAACTTCTAAAATTGTTTTCTGGCGTTTTACAGACCAGGTTAAAAAAATGCCTTCATCAAAAAAATTACGCATCGAAATTTTATTCCCCGCAGTGATTTACTGGAGTACAGATAATTGGGTAAATACGCAGCATTCAGAAACAAAAGATATTGGCTTACCTTTTTATTTTAGCGATTTTGAATTACAAAATGATGTGTCAAAATTTGCTTTCACTTTCTTCTGGAAAGATGCCAATAAATGGGAAGGTGAAAATTTCGAAGTTGAGGTTGAATAATATTTCAACTAAAATAAACGAAATAATATTTCAGTAAATGATTCTTTAACCTGTTTAAATAAAAATGCCCCTGCTAATAAACGGGGGCATTTTTTTATGTAAATAAAATGATTTTTATATCACAACCAAACCATCTGCATCAATGGTGATCTCTGTTTTTGGTTCAGTGATCTTTTGAATTTCATCTGCAGATTTTCCGGCATCTTCTGCATAGTGGCGAAGCATCTGTACGGATGTTGTTTTTTGTTCTGCAATACCATGAATGATAATCTCCTGTCCATTAATAGCAAGCGGAACTAAAAATGCATGGTCTTTCATTTTAACCAGCATATTGCCATTGGGCGATTTGATTTTTAACCAACAACCTTCGCGTGTACAAACTTCTACAACGACACCCTGAACGGTAACTTCCATTTTTTTATCATCCGTTTTTGCCTGGAGTGTTGTAGCCATTTGTTCAACCGTGATCGGGCTTTTTGGTGAAAAGCTGGCTCCAAAAGCTGATCCACTTTCCGCTGGAACATTGGGTGGTTGTGCAATGCCGGCCAGTGCAAAAAAGCAGGCGACAACCAGGAGATGAATTTTTTTCATGATTATAATTTTAAATAGTTAGATCAATTTTTCTACCTGCATGTAACTCAATTCAACCGGCGTAGAGCGGCCGAAAATTTTCACAGTTACTTTCAATTTCTTTTTTTCTTCATTCACTTCCTCGATAGTACCATTGAAATCGTTGAACGGGCCTTCTATTATTTTAATAGTTTCACCAACAATAAATGGTTCACTCATGCTACCATCCATGTCGTTCATCTCATCCACTTTGCCCAGCATTTTATTGACCTCAGCTTTGCGTAATGAAATGATATTTCCCTTGGAACCCTTACCATCTGTGAGAAAATGCATGATATTGCTAATATTGCTGATGTGCTGAATGATATCATCAGTTAATTTTCCGTTTGCTACTTCCAGCATTACATATCCGGGAAAATAGTTTTTTTCGCGCATTACTTTTTTCCCGTTCTGCACTTTATACACTTTTTCCATAGGGAGGAAAACCTGTTTTATAATCTCTGCCCAGCCGCTGCGCAAAATATCTTTATCAAGGTATTCTTTTATCTTCCTTTCCTTTCCGCTTACAACGCGCAACACATACCACTTGGAATCGGATTGTTGTTCTATTATTTCTTCTTCCATTTTTTAACTCTTAAAGAATGAGTAAATCAATTTCATTATCTGGTTGCTGGCAAAGTCCATCACACCAACAGCCAAAGTAATTAGAACAGTAGCCAATAATACGATGGCAGTTGATTGCTGGAGTTCTGACCATGTTGGCCAGGTCACTTTATCTGCCATTTCGTGATAACTATCTTTGGCATATTTTAAAACCTTATTCATACAAGCTGATTTTAATGTTCAAAAAAATTAAGCACGGGTACCTGGATTCGAACCAAGATCGAAGGTTTTGGAGACCTCTATTCTGCCGTTGAACTATACCCGTAAAACCGTTTTTTCAAAGTTTTTTTTTACAAATTAGTTGTAAAAAAATTGCGCTTTAAAAGCTAAAAGCTATTCCGGTGGTACCGAAACAGCTTTTAGTATTGTTGCAAATATACATTTATTTCTATTGCAAAAGGCAATTAATTCGAAGACTGCCTATTTTAAAATCTCCGTAACCTGGCCTGCACCCACAGTGCGTCCACCTTCCCTGATCGCGAATTTCAAACCTTTTTCCATGGCGATCGGTTGGATGAGTTGTACAGTAAGGCTTACATTATCACCCGGCATTACCATTTCAGTTCCTGCAGGTAAAGTC
>JBBRSI010000001.1:0-115012 GCA_038245585.1 Chitinophagales bacterium | reverse complement strand
GGCGCCCAGTTTGGCTATGGGCAATTGTGGACAGCTTTGTATATGCTGCCATTCATGATGGGCGTGCAGGAAGCATGTGCAAGAATTGGCATGGTTACCGGCAAAGGTATCGCCGCGATTGTCAAAGAAAATTATAGTAAGAAAGTTTTGTATAGTGTTGTCGGTCTGGTCGTGGTTGCGAACGTGATTAATATTGGCGCAGATATTGGCGCCATGGCTGCTGCCGCCAGGTTAATTATTCCATTACCACTTGTCGTATGGACCTTGTTATTTACGGCCAGCATTCTTATCCTGGAAATATATACAAGTTATAAAGTGTATGCGCGAATTTTAAAATGGCTGGCGCTTTCATTACTAGCTTATCCCATTACTGTTTTCATTGTGCAATTGCCCTGGCTCACTGTATTGAAAGCAACTTTTATTCCGCATATCGAATTTAGTTTTGCTTTCTTTTTTATTATCACGGGGGTTTTGGGAACAACTATTTCGCCCTATATGTTTTTTTGGGAAACATCACAGGAAGTAGAAGAAGTGAAGGAAAAAAAATGGTTTAGAAAAGGAGTACCGCAAATTAGCAAGCGAAAAATTCATGCGATGCGCCTTGATAATAATACAGGCATGATCATTTCTGAAATCACGACCTGGAGCATATTGGTTGTTGCGGGAACTGTGCTGCATAATAGTGGTGTTACTGATATCAAAACCGCTGCAGATGCAGCGAAAGCACTTGAACCATTGGTACATTCCTTTCCACATTCAGGTTATTTATCCAAACTTATTTTTTCAATAGGAATAATCGGACTGGGATTTTTAGCAGTTCCTGTACTTTCAGGTTCTGCGGCGTATGCAGTTTCAGAAGCCGCAAACTGGGAGTCAGGTCTAAATTTAAAACTAAAAAAAGCGCATGGCTTTTATGGCGTTATAACGATCGCAACATTAATTGGCCTGATCATAAATTTCATTGGCATCAATCCTGTGAAAGCATTGGTATATGCGGCTGTGCTGAATGGCATCGCTGCGGTTCCCCTTATTTTTTTCATCATCAAAATTTCTGCAAGTCAAAAAATTATGGGTGAATATAAAAGTGGCCTGCTTTCCAAAATTATTTTATGGACCACTTTTCTGGCCATGGGTTCGGCGGTGATAGCGATGTTTTATATGATGGTGAAATAATAAAAAACTTTTTTGATTTATATGAGAACTTTTTTGAAATATGTAATATCCATTTCATTTTCCGTTTTACTATTTTCTTGTTCGAACAATGTCAAATTAATTGAGAAAACGCATACCAATTTTGGAACAATAAAATTTTACAAAGAGCGAAACACAAAACAGGATACTTCTATTAAAAGAATTTATGCTGAAGTGAAAACATCAGACAGCAAAAGTTATTATAGCTTTTATCCATCGGATATCGTGAAGATTACAGATTCTGCTAAAGTGCTTAAGTTTAGGGTTGTAAATGAAAAACTTCCTGATAATTACGATATGAATATTTATCAGAAATTTTCTTTTGTTGATTCTTTTGTACTCAACAGAGGTGAAATATTACTTGAAGCACTTGGACTTAATTGGTTCAAAAGATTAAATGGTGCAGGATTTTTTGCAATAACAGTTTATTACTTACATGGATATCCAAAATACCAGAAATTTAAACCATAGTTATAATTTTTGTAAAGCATCAACTTCGCCCTTGTTGGAGCAGTGTCCAACTTGATTCTTATAATTTTAACACTCAAATCTTCAATACCAATTTCCCTTAAAATTCAATACTGTTTTTAATAGATTCAAAAAGAAAATGAATTACTTTAATGTGTTGATTATTAGCAACTAAAAAAATATATTAATTATTTAATTTTTTTATATAGCTTACACTTGTTCTTTGATTAATAAGTTTAATTCGTGAACACCAAACTAATATAGCAATGCAATTTAAAATTCGTGATGCGCAACAGCATGACTCTGACGGTTTAATAGCACTGACTGCTTTAGCACCAATGAAAGGAAGTATTGGCTTAAGAATTGACAGGAAACCTGATTTTTTTAAATTATTACATTTAAACGATTCATTTATTATGCTTGTCGCCGAAAATAGTATACATCAAATAACTGGCTGCATCGCCGCAACTAAAAAGAAAATGTACATAGATGGTAAAATATCAATAGTATATAATATACGTGATTTTAAAGTACATCCAGGTTTCAAAAATTCAAGACTTGCATATTACATCGTAAAAAAAATGTACGCCCGGCTTTTGCAGGAAGATGCAGATATTTTGTGCTGCACCATCGCTTCAGGTAATGATGCTGTTGCCCCTTTTCTCACAGGCCGTGGAGGTATCCCGCCTTTTATAGAAATTGCAAAATATAATATTTATAATATGCTGCCTTCCTATAATTCAACTTATAAATACGAGGAAAAAAAGGTAGATCCATTAATCATTGCTGATTTTTTTAATACCTGTTTTAAAAATTTTAGCATTAGCCCATATGAAATTCAGCCGGGTGAATTAAATGATTGCATTCATTTTTTATCGGCCAATGAAAAACATATAGATGCAGCGATTGCTGCTTTTGATCCATTTGCGTACAGGCAAAATGTTGTGATACATTATTCATTCTCCATAGCTGTTATGCTTGCAGGCCTCAGGTTTTTAAAATTTTTTTTCAAACTGCCTTCATTGCCGGAAAAAAACAAGCCACTTAGAATAATTTATGCAAAATATTATGCATTCATTCCTGGTAATGAGATTGCATTCAAAAATTTAATTCTCCAGTTACGCCACTATGCCTACAAAGAGAATTATAATTTATTATCGATAGCAACGGATGAGAAAGACCGGATTATTAATAAACTGCTGAAACCAATAAGCCGGTTTGTATTTAAATCCACATTGCTGGCAACAAGCCTGCGTAATAATGAGGAAGTATTATACAGTATGAAAAAAGGTATCAGCTTTGAAGATTATTGTTTTATTTAATCACATCTAAAATACAATTATGATCCAGGAAACTTTAACGGAAATAATTCCTGCAGAGCAGGAATCCGTAATTACAGACCTCTTAGGCCAGGCAATAACCGGTGAACTTATCGGCATGTCAAATTTTGCATCACTGGCAGAATCCATTGATGACATTCATGAAAAGCTCGAATGCGTAGAGCACGCCAATTGTGAACGCGGGCATGCAGAAGGCTTTATGGATATTGCAAAAAAATTTAAACTGAAGCCGGTAATAAACATGAAAGGTTATTACTGGAACGCAGTACGCGAATGCTTTTTGAAATATGCAAAAGCGAAAGATTTTATCGGCTGCCTGATTATACAGGAAGTCATCCTGGAATGTTTTGCAGTGAGTATGTATCATGATGTAGGCAAGGCATTGGATAATGAAATCGGCAAATTGTTTTCTGCAATTTCATTAGAAGAAAAAGAACATATAGAACACTCTATTGATTTGCTTCAAAATGAACTGCATAAAGATTATGAAGGATTTGTAAACAAAGTAGAAAGAATACACAATGATTGCATGACGATCATGGGCGAATGGACAGCAGAGGTGGATTTGCGTGGTCATTGCGGTGTTTGTCATGGCGATTGCATGAAAGAATCATTGCATTGTGCCCATCTTGATTTAAAAGCTATAAGGGGAAATGCACTTAATCTATACATGAGTACACTCGACCGTATCGGCTTGCCACAAGAAAAAACTTTGCTATGGGTAATGAATCTGCCAGGATAAAATTTGCACTCATCGGACATGGGGAATCCTGGGAAAATATAATGCAGTATATACAAACGATGCGTTTACCCGGGAATACTTATGACCTGACTTTAGAGAAAGTAAAAGATATCTTTAGCTATATACCGCCAAGAAAAATTTTTGGTATTGAAGTAAGTTCAGCAATCAATGGAAAAATGCACGGCGTTTATATAGAAACATTTATCGCACCTGATGAATTAGACATAGCGCACCTGAGAAAGAATATGAATAAGGTAAAACAGGCCTGTGCACTTTGCGCAAAGCTTAAAATACCTGTTGTATCACTCGGTGGATTTAGCTCAATTGTGCTGGAAGCAGGCAATGAATCATTCACAAAAATTGAAGATACATTTTTTACAACCGGCAATAGTTTAACTGCAGCATTCATTACGAAAGGAGTTGAAAATGCCTGTGCGTATTGGCAGCAGCCTTTATCCGAATCAAAACTGCTTATCATAGGTTCTACGGGTGATATAGGCACAGCCTGTACTTTATATTTTTCTGGTAAAGTCAGTAAGCTCCTTCTATGTGCCAGGCAGGCTGTTGCTTTACAAAAGCAATCCAATACATTAACTGCAAATGGCGTTGCCAATTCATGTTCGATACATTTAAAAGAACTTGTTGCTGAAGCGGATATTATTATTTGTGTAGCCAGTTCTATTATCAATGAAAATGATTTTGAGAATATAAATGAAAAGGTGATCGTATGCGATGCAGGCTATCCTAAAAACATACAAGCAGCCCATATAAAAAATCATGAAAGATTATTCTATGGTGGTATGGGGAATGTAACGGGCGGATATAAATTTGAAAATAATTTAGAAACCGTGTTCTACAAATTTCCCTTACAAACCATAGGTCATGGTTGTCTTTTAGAAGCAGTTGTACTTGCAATGAATAATAAATTTTGTTCCTTTTCAAATGGAAAAGGCAAGATCACATTGAAAGCATTGAAAGACATATTGGAAATGGCTGATAAACACGGAGTAAAAATTGCGCCACTTTTTAATAAAAATTTGATTGATGAAAGAGTCACCGAGCACATATAATAATACATCACACCAGGGCCAGGTGCAGCTTTCAAAGCTCATCTTTACACATAATTGGGAAGATCCTGCCATTGATGAAAAAGTATTGTGTATAAAAAATGGCGATACAGTTTTTACCATCACTTCAGGAGGTTGTAACAGCTTAGGTTTCCTGCGGTTTAATCCTTCAGCTATTTATTGTGTTGATATAAATCCGGCACAAAACTTTTTGATGGAGCTAAAGAAAGCAGCATTTGAAGCGCTGGATTATGAAACCTGTATGGCTTTTTTTGGATTGAGTAAATGCCTGGAAAGGAAAAAAATATTTACTTCATTGCAGCAACATTTATCACAGCAAGCTGTAGATTTTTGGCTTAAACATGAAACTGTGATCGCAAAAGGAATAATCATGAATGGCAGGTATGAAAAATTTGTAAAAATTGCTGGTATCTTATTGCGCCTGCTGCAGGGCAGCAAGAAAGTAAAAATATTTTTTTCACTTTCATCTGTGGAGGAGCAAAAAATATTTTATCAAAAGTATTGGGATAATAAAAGATGGCGCTGGATATTCAAAACAATGTTTAATAAAAAAAGGCTTGCGAAAAAGGGATTGGTTAGTGATTATTTTCATTTTGACGATGGCTCCTCTTCTTTCTCTGAAAGTTTTTATAAACGTGCATCCCATGTAATGAAAGATATACCTGTTAAAACCAATTACTTTATTGCCTTATATTTTCTTGGCCACTATTTAGATGATGTACATATTCCTGAATATTTAAAGCCTGAAAATTTTTCAATCATCAAAAACAATATTGATAAAATTCATCCAGTATCAGCAGATAGCAAATACTGGTTGCAGCAACAACCGGCAGAAATGTTTGATGCATTTGCATTATCCAACATTTGTGAGTTAATGGACGATGCTGACACACATAAACTTTTCAGCGAGGTAATCCGCACGGCTAAGCCAGGAGCAAGAATTATATTCAGAAACCTGATGATACCGAGAGAAGTGCCGGATGACCTGCAATCAGCAATAATAAAAGACCAGGCATTTAGTACGCAAATTCAATTTGAAGACAGGTCATTCGTTTATGGAAAAGCAGCAGCATATAAGATAAATAAATAACGATGTGCATTTGAATTTTTAATAGTGCCTGATTAATTAATAGAACAACAAAACAGTTTACTTTTTACTAATTATTTTTTAAATAACTCCTTTTATTGTGAGGCATTTAAATAACGATACGAAACACCAGGTAGATACCATTAACGGCAGCTTTTTGTTTGGAAGCACTTTCACGATTTTAAAGAACCCGGTTAAGTTTTTGTCCAATCTATCTGCGAACTATGGTGCTGTTGTCATTATTCGTTTTGCCGGAAAAAAATTTTATGTACTGCAGCACCCGGATTATATAAAACATGTATTGCTTGATAATTATAAACAGTATAATAAACCAGGCGCCACAAAAATATTGGGCATGTTTTTGGGAGAAGGCCTTTCAACCAGCAATGGCGAATTATGGCTCAGGCAACGCCGGCTAATGCAGCCCGCATTTCATAGCCAAAAGCTTAAATACTATACTGAAATAATAAATGAAGAAGTGACAATTTTTATCAATAAGCTTAACAAAGTTCCGGATCACTCTACAATTGATATAAATCATAAATTACTTGAATTAACTATTCGCATTATCAGCCGCTCCATGTTTAGCATGCATTTTAATGACGAAATAAATACGATGGTGAAAGCATTGGAAGAACTCGCATCATTTGCAGCGGCATGGATGAAAAGTTCAGTAAAAATTCCAACGGGCTTACCAACAACTGCCAATAAAAATTTAAAAAAGAACTGTACAATTTTTGATAAAATTATATATACCATTATTGAAAGAAGAAGAAAAGACACTATAAATGGGCAAACACCAGAAAATCAAGATTTACTGGATTTATTATTAAATTATTGTGATGATGAAACAAAAACTCCTTTAAGTGAAAAATTGCTACGTGATGAAGTAACGACCATTTTCATGGCAGGTCATGAAACGACTGCCCAAACACTTAGCTGGATGTTTTATCATCTTGCGAAAGATAAACAAATCAATGAAAAAGTAAAAGCAGAAAGCGAAAATGTTTGCAGTAACAACCCTGTTTTATTGGAAGATATTCCAAAGCTTGGATATGCAAAACAAGTAATACGGGAAACATTAAGGTTATATCCACCAATCTGGGCACTGGTTCGAAAAACAATTAGTGATGATTCAATACATGCAATGCATTTGCCTGCACACTCAAATATTTTGTTGAATATTTATGGGCTTCATCGTCACCCGGGTTACTGGGATCGGCCAGAAGATTTTTATCCGGAACATTTCAACGAAATAAATGAAAAAGCACGTCCTGCTTTTGTGTTTGTCCCGTTTGGTGGAGGTCCCAGGTTATGTTTAGGCCATAATTTTGCAATGCTCGTCATGCAAATTATACTCTGCCGGATTGCTCCTTTGTTTGAATTTTCGGTTCCTGAAAATTATGTACCCATAGTGGAACCCAATATTACTTTACGGGCTAAACAAGGCATTCGCTTAAAAATTAAAAAGCTTAGCACAAGCAATAATGTGCCATGCTGTAACAATGAAATTTAATATGATTTGAAATTTTTTATTAAAGTGAATCAAAAATTAAATAATAATTCGATCATGAAAACTATTTGATAAAAGAATTAACATCATTGATCATGAAAATAAAAACGCATCAAATATATAAAATTCCAGTAAAAATAAATTTACTGATATTAGTTCTTTGCTCTCTTTTATATTTTACACTTTTATACCTCGCATCAAACAGCAGTTCTGTCTGGATGATGATCGCCTATGGATTTGTATTTGCTATTGTAATGATACCCGTTTATTCACTTATTCATGAAGCGGAACATAATATTTTGCATCCAAATATTTGGTGGAATAATTTTTTAGGCAGGTGGCTTTGCTGCCTTTTTATTGTTTCTTTTACTTTTTTCAGGCATTGTCATTTGCGGCATCATAAGAAAAACAGAACGGATCTTGAAATGTGGGATTTGTATTATGAGCATCAAAGCAAATGGAAGCGCTATGGTAATCTGTATCTCATGATGATTGGCTTAGGTTATCTTTCACTTTGGCTTTCCGTATTGCTTTTCAGTTTTTATCCTTCATTGTTATTCAGGAAATTTTTTAAACAACATAATGAAATTGCCGGGTTTTTAGAAGGCAGTGATCAGAAAGATAAAATTAAAACCCTTAGGTGGGAAAGTTTGTTGGTAATTATTTTACAGGTGGCTTTCTTTTTATTCTTAAAACTAAATTTTACAGCCTGGATTATTTTATTTCTCATCCATGGTTTTATATGGTCATCGCAGAATTATGTAAATCATGCTTTCAGCCCAAGGAATATTATTAATGGCGCACATAACCTGAAAATACCCGTTATATTTAAACCTGTATATCTAAATTTTAATGTTCACCTTGCGCATCACCAAAACCCAAGGATACCATGGCTGTATCTACCCCATTATATTAAAAACGGTGAAAACAGGATTAGCTTTTTTAAAAATTATTTACGGTTGTGGAAAGGTCCAATATTAACGCATGAAAAAAATCCATTTCAAAATGATACAATTACTGATGAGGACCTTGTATTAAATAGTTACAGTTCAAAAACATAATAACACTGCTTTGCAAAGTGTAAAATTCAAATGAAAAAATCAATAAATCATACCATTACTCAATGTATAAAAGGTATTTTCATTAGCAACCTTTTTTTATGGTCTAGCTGCAACTCCTCAACTACTGTTAATGCAGAAAGAAAAGATATTTATGAAACAGTATATGCTTCCGGAAAAATTATTGCTGTGAATGAACACAACATTTATGCATTGAGCAATGGAACAATAATAAAAAAATGGATACACGATGGAGATACCGTAAAAGAAAAGCAACCTCTTTTTCAAATAGAAAATGTTACTGCAACCAGTACTTTAAAAGTTTCTCCGGATAAAATAAATCTGTTACAAGGGTTTTCATCTTCTGAAAACTTAAGTAAAAGTAATATTATATACAGCGATTGTGCCGGCATTATATATAAAACGATGAAAGAACAGGGAGAAGCGGTTCATTTAAATGAACCTTTAATATTAATTGGCGATGCAAATAATCGGATCATTAAATTATCGGTTGATCAGCAGGATATTAATAAAATAAAACCAGGTCAGCAGGTTTTAATAAAGACGGATATTACCGGCGATACAATTTATAAAGCTACTATTACAAAAGTTTATTCACTAATGGATGAAACAAGCCAGTCATTCAGGATTGATGCAGTTTTTAATGAAAATTTTTCGCACCCTTTTATACATAACGGCGTGGATGCAAATATTATCATTAATGAAAAAAAGAATGCACTGGTTATACCACGCACTGCTATTACAAGTACAGATAGTTTGTTAATAAAGCAAAATGGAAGGCAAGAAAAAATTAAAGTGGAAACAGGAATTATTTCCTCAGATTATATTGAAATTCTTAAGGGCATTGACGAATCTACACAAATTATTATTCCGAAAACAAAGAAGCCTTTATGAATGGAAATGTCAATTTAAGTATCGCAAGAGTGCATTTGTTGTCCAGAAAAAAGCAAACCATCATTGCCATCCTTGGTGTTACTTTCGGCGTTTCCATGTTTATTCTTATGGTTAGTTTTATGCAAGGCACTAACGAGTTTTTGCAGGATGCCATGTTATCTTCAACACCTGATATACATATTTTCAGTGAGATAAAAAAAGATTACTCCGCATCCATTGCAAATGAATATTTCAAATCTGATAATGATCGCCTGGTGATTGTTCATCATCAAAAACCCGCTAACCTGCGTAAAGATTTAAAAAATAGTAATGCGATTATTTACGATATCAAAAAAAATAAAAATGTTATTGCAGTTTCGCCCGTTCTGTCGGCACAGGTCTTTTTTAATTATGGCCCCGCGCAGTTAAATGGAATTATTGATGGTGTTGACATACAAGAAGAAATACAGGTATTAAATATTGCAGGAAAAATGGTTGAAGGAAATGCAGGTAATTTAACCAAATCACAGGATGGTATTTTATTGGGTGAAGGGCTGGCAGAAAATCTAAATATACATATGGGAGATATGGTTTCTATTATTACCAGTGCAGGATTAATGATGCGGTTTCATGTTGTTGGAATTTTTCAATTTGGCTTAGGTGCAGTTGATAATACAAAAGCGATAGTAAATATTGCAAGCGTACAAAGATTGTTAGGTAAAGGAGTTGATTATGTTACTGATATCCATGTAAAAGTAACAGACATTGCAAATTCAAAACAACTTGCAGTTTTGTTTGCCAATAAATATAATTATTCGGCTGATGACTGGGCAACAGCAAATGCATCTATCCTTGCAACTGTGGTGGCCCGTAATGTGATGACGTATGTGGTAAGTATTGCCCTGCTTGTAGTAGCAGGTTTTGGAATATATAATATTATGAACATGACCATCATGAATAAGCTAAAAGATATTGCCATTCTTAAAGCGCAGGGGTTTAACGGCCGGGATATAAATATCATTTTTTTATCCCAGTCAGTTGTGATTGGTTTAATTGGTGCAGTTGTTGGAATAATACTTGGATTTATATTCTCCTACATTATATCCCGTGTACCCTTTCCAAAAAGTGATATTGTAAGTTTAAAATATTTTCCCATTATTTTTGAAAAGAAGTATTATGTATTTGCTGTTGTATTCGGAATTACAACAACCTTTATTGCCGGGTTTATGCCTTCGCGGAGAGCATCAAAATCTGATCCGCTGGCGATACTCAGAAACTGAAATTATACACGCTTATGCCAGAAATTCTAAAAGCCGATAGCATAAATAAATTTTTTCATGAGCCTTCAGATTTCCATGTATTGAAAAATATTTCTTTATCAATACATAAAGGCGAATTTGTTTCTATAGTAGGAAAGTCAGGAAGCGGAAAATCAACACTGATGTATGTTTTGGCAACACTAGACACAGATTATACGGGAAGTATTATTATTAATAATAATAACGTGACAGACTTAAATCAAAATGAACTTGCCTCCTTTAGAAACAAACATATCGGTTTTATTTTTCAATCACATTACCTGCTACCTGAATTTACAGTGTTGGAAAACGTAATGATACCGGCACTAAAACTGAATAAAAAAAAGATTATTGATATTGAAAAAGACGCCAGAGAAAAACTCAGGCAGATGGAGATGGAAAGTTTTGCAAAACACCTTGCATCAAAACTTTCAGGTGGTCAGCAGCAAAGAGTAGCAATTGCAAGAGCAATGATCAATGATCCTGATATTATTATGGCTGATGAACCAACCGGCAATTTGGATTCAGAAAATTCTTCAATCATTTTAAATATATTCAGAAGCCTTACAATCAAGGGAAATACTATTATTGCTATAACACACGATGAAGATTTTGCCGGCAAATCTGACAGGAAAATTGTAATGGTTGATGGGGCTATACAAGCGTAAGTTGATGAATTTTGTAAATTTTCGTACCAGATATATCAGTAAAAAATTGCTTTGCTAAGACAAACTAAACCATTTGTGCATTCGTATAAATTGTACACCATATTGAAGTTGTCTCCAACAAGTTTCTTTAATTAAATTTTACCGCTCAAATCCTTAGTTGCAATCTCATTTAAAATTCCTATTTTCAATTTACAAATGACAATTGTCTTACTGATTATTATCAAAATAAAATAGCATGCAACAAAACAGGAGAACATGGCTCATGAAAATGAGTTTAGCCATCGCTGGTCTTGGGCTCTCTGGAGCCAGGGCTTTTGCATCAGCCCGGAGAAATTTTTTACAAAACAATTCAACTGGTTTTTCAAAAATCTTAACCCAAAAAATTCAACAAATGAAATTAGGTGTATTTTCTGTTAGTTTAAATGTCAAAGACCTCAAGGCATCCAGGGAGTTTTACGAAAATCTCGGATTCTCCGTTGCCAATGGCAGTATGGAAAAAAATTATCTCATCATGAAAAATGAAGAAACATTAATCGGTTTATTTCATGGCATGTTCGATAAAACAATTTTAACCTTTAACCCGGGCTGGGATATCAATGCCAATAAATTAGAACAATTTGAAGATGTTCGGGATATTCAGCGTACATTAAAAGAAAAAAATATTATACCAAACCCGGAAGCAGATGAAAAAACTACCGGGCCTGCATATATTATGTTGATGGACCCGGATGGAAATCAAATTCTGATAGATCAGCATGTTTGATTTTGTATCAGTAAATTTTCACACTTAATTTTTAAAAATATGAACTGGATCCTCCTGATCATCGCGGGAATTTTTGAAGCAGGCTTTGCGGCCTGCCTGGGCAAAGCCAAAGAAACAACCGGCAACACAGCTACATGGTGGTTTATTAGTTTTTTTATCTGCTTATCCATTAGTATGTTTTTATTGTATAAAGCGGTGCAAACTTTACCGGTCGGAACCGCTTATGCAGTGTGGACGGGCATTGGCGCAGTTGGTACCGTGATCATTGGCATTATCGTTTTCAAAGAACCCACCAATTTCTGGCGCATATTTTTTCTCCTTACTTTGATTGGTTCCATAATCGGTTTAAAAACAGTTTCCCATTCGTAAGCAAAAACTTATTTTTGCAAAATAACCTGCACCAAATATTTTTCATTTTATAAAATTGAATTATGGAAATTAAACAATTTGAAGACAAGAATTTGTCTCATTATGCATATGCAATTCTTAGTAATGGTGAAATGGCTTTAATAGATCCTGCAAGAAATCCGCAACCATATTATGATTTCGCACAACAACATCACGCAAAAATTACAACAGTAATTGAAACACATCCGCACGCGGATTTTGTGAGTGGACATTTGGAAATTTCCAAAACAACGGGCGCTACAATTTATGTAAGTAAATTATTGGGCGCAGATTATCCGCACAAAACTTTTGATGAAGGTGATACGATTACTTTGGGAAATATTTCTTTAAAAGCTTTCAATACGCCGGGCCATTCTCCGGATAGCATTTGCATTCTGGCCATTGATGAAAATGGAAAAGCCGAAGCGCTTTTTTCCGGGGACACTTTATTTATTGGCGATTGCGGCCGGCCTGACCTGCGTGAAAGTGCAGGCGCGATAACTGCTGCGCGGGAAGAGCTGGCAAAAAATATGTATCATTCTTTGCGGGATAAATTAATTGGTTTACCAAATGATGTAAAGGTATTTCCCGCGCATGGCGCAGGCAGTTTATGCGGACGCGGCATGAGTGAACAGAACACCAGCACGATGGGTGCAGAAAAAATTTCTAACTGGAGTTTACAAGAAATGACGGAAGCTGAATTTGTAAATGCATTGCTGGAAGGCCAACCATTTGTTCCAAAATATTTTGGCTTTGATGTGATGTTGAATAAAAAAGGTACAGACAATTTTAGTGAAAGTATTAATGCTGTAAAAAAACACGCAGTGATTAAAGATGCAAACGCAGCAAATTCCCTGGATGCAAATATTCCTATTATTGATACGCGTCCTGAAAAAAAGTTCAAAAAAAGATATTTAAAAAATGCCATCAACCTGATGAAAGGCGGAAGTTTTGAAACCTGGCTGGGAAGTATTATCAAACCGGGTGAAGCATTTTACCTGGCTGCTGAAAATGAAAATGACTTGAATGAATTAATTGCGCGTACTGCGAAAATTGGTTATGAAAAACAAATTGAAATGGCATTCGTGCTGGATTATGGTAACAATGAAATGCAATTATTCGATGATCAATTGTTGAAAGATCATGCAAATGATTATACCATTCTTGATATCCGAAATATGAAAGAAATTATGGAAGGAAAAATTTTTGCCAATGCCATTGGTATTCCTTTACCCGAACTGCGTGAAAGAATAAATGAAATTCCACTGGACAAACCGATCGTAGTGCATTGCGCAGCAGGATATAGAAGTGCTGCGGGAAGTAGTATCATCAAAGCCGCGCTGAATGGGACTTTACAGGTTTATGATTTAGGTGAAGCGGTAAATAAATTTAAATAAGTTTATTTATAACAACCCTATTTATTTTGTAAAACCAGCAATGGAATCTCCGTTTGATAGCTCATGGATTTGGTAAAACTCTTACCAAACATGCGTTGAATAAATGATTGTTTGTGTGCAACCATCGCGAGTATATCTGTCGCATGCAGTAATATGAATTTATTGATTCCTTCTTCCACATTACTTTCAATGATCGTATGAAATTGACGCTCCTGTTTTGAAAATGCCAAATTGGTTTGCATTTTACCGATCACCTCTTCCTGATTCATGGAATATTCACTATGCTGCACATTCAGGATACTGATCTTCGAATTAAATTGTGCTGCAATTTCAAACATCATTGTATATTTTTCTATTTCAACGGATGTATTAAAATCTGAAGCAAAGGTGATTTGAGCGATATGTTTAAATGCAGCTTTTGAAGGAATAATAAATATGGGAAATGAAAACTTTTGCAAGAGAGCTGTCGTCGTACTTCCAAAAATTGAATTGCTGTTTCCTTTCCCCTTCATACCCATAACAACGAGGTCTGCATTTTTTTCATTAAACCATTTTGAAATAACTTCCATTGTTCCGCCTTCTTCCACGAAGCCGGTAACGCGTGGGTTTTCTTTTGACAACTCACTGATTTCTTTATCCATCGATTTCCAGTTGCCATCCAATATCTCTGCCTGTAACTTCATAACTGTTGGAAGAATTGTATCATCAATCGTTACGGGCGGAATTACTGCATTGATCAAATGTACTGTTGCATCAAATGCTTTTGCCAGTGAAACCGCATACTTTGCAGCATTCTTAGATGCTTCCGAAAAATCTGTGGGCACAATTATATTTTTCATAATGAATTTTTATACCTATTTAAAGTTTGTCTAAGTTAAGTCATTATATACCGGCAAAACCTTTCACGGATCATTTGGAAAACTGATCTGAGTCATAAATTTGGGTGAATAAAAAAAGTTAATGCATTTAATCATGTTTTAAAATTACTTTTCCGGGAATGAGTATCTATTTTTGATAAAATAGTTATAAAAACGATGACAAAGATCTTAAGGGAAAATATTGAAAAAACAATTGATCAATCAATAACAGATAAAGAATTTGAAATTTTTACACAATTTTTTTTCCCAAAATCATTTGATAAAAAATCAATATTAGCGGAAGAAGGTAAAACCTGCAAGTATGTATATTTTATATTAAAAGGTTCCGCATATTCCTATTACATCAATGATAATGGTGAAAAAACCGTCATCCAATTCGCTATTGAAAATTATTGGATCACCGACCAGTATAGTTTCTTTTCTGAAAGACCCGGTATTTATTTTATTGAAACCCTGGAACCCATAGATGTATTGGTTTTAAACAGGGAAAATTATGATCAACTCTGTTGTACCAATCAACTTTTTGAACGGTTTTTCAGGCTGTTATTACAAAATGCATTTATTGCATTACAGTATCGGTTGGCAAAAACAAATAGTGAAGAAGCCGAAAGCCGCTACCTTGAATTTTCCACTCAATACCCGCATTTTGTACAGCGCATTCCTCAATATTTAATTGCTTCATTTCTCGGTATTAAACCCCAATCGCTCAGCCGCATACGTAAAAAAATTGCTGATCAAAAATAATCCTGGTTTTTTCTATTTCTTAACCTATGTGAATGATAAGGGTAAAAGATTAGCAGAGCTTTGCATTATAAATAAAATTTAAAATGGAAGCAATTACAACAGCAAAAATTTCAGAAAAAACAACAACAGCAACCTGGGCGATCGATCCAATGCATAGTGAAATACTTTTTAAAGTAAGACACCTGATGATCACAAATGTGAAAGGTGAATTCCGCGATTTTACTGCGGAAATTATTTCCGAAGGAACAGATTTCAGTAAAGCGAAAGTGCGTGCAAACATAGATCCAGCCTCGATTTTCACGAATAGTACCGACAGGGATAATCATTTAAAAGGTGCAGACTTTTTTGATGTAGCCAATTACAATGAAATTCTTTTTGAAGGAAAATCATTTACAAAACTGGACGAAGAAAATTACCAACTAAAAGGGTTGCTTACCATGAAAGGTATTGCAAAAGAAGTGGTATTGGATGTTGAATTCGGTGGTTTCATTACCGATTCTTATGGCCGGGATAAAGCAGGCTTTTCTGCTTCCGGTAAATTTAACCGTAAAGACTGGGGATTAAATTGGAACGCTGCTTTGGAAACCGGTGGTGTAATGGTAAGTGACGAAGTGAGGATCAATGCGGAATTGCAATTTGTAAAACAATAGTCATATAATATCGGCTGATTTTAATACAATGTCTATGGTAAAATTTATCATAGGCATTTTTTTGTTGTATAACTTGCAGGAAAAATAAATAGGTTTTGGAAAATAAAAATTCAATTACATCCATACTCGGCCGCACAGATATTTATTTGATTGACCAGCTCATGAAAGAAAGATATGTGCATGGAAATAAAATTTTGGATGCAGGTTGTGGCGGCGGCAGGAATATGTATTGGTTTGTGCAAAATGATTTTGATATTTATGGAACAGACTGGAGTGAAGCAGCTATACTGAATCTTAAAAAAGAATATCCAAATTTACCCGCAGAAAATTTACAAATTTGTTTGGTAGAAAAAATGCCATTTGCCAATGATTATTTTGATCATGTGATCAGCAGTGCGGTTTTACATTTTGCCAGGAATGATGATCATTTTAAAGAAATGCTGGGAGAAATGTTGCGCGTATTGAAATCCGGTGGTTCATTATTTATCCGCATGACTTCTGATATTGGTATTGAAGATAAAGTGAAATTATTGTCGAATGGAAATCACCAGATCCCTGATGGGTCTATGCGCTTCTTACTAACGAAACCATTACTGGTAGCGTGTATGCAGGAATTTAACCTCTCCTTTTTAGAACCTTTGAAAACAGTGAATGTAAATGATCTGCGATGTATGAGTACATTGATGCTGATGAAAAATTAATTGTATAAATAATTTCATTCAATTGTCAAAAGTGTATCAACAGGTTTGGAAGCGCCAAGATCCATGCTTCTTTGTGAAGGCAAAGAACCTGCAATACTTATTTTAATTTTACCAGCATTTAAAACAGGTTCACCTTGATCATTCACCAGTTGCATCATTGACTGTGTGATCGTAAAATTTACTTCCTTCGATTCGCCGGATTTTAAATGTATACGCTGAAAACTTTCCAAAGAATATCGTGGGATATTTTCACTCCCGGGCAAATGCGTGAGATACAATTGCACCACTTCATCACTTGAAAATTTACCCGTATTCGTAACTGTTACTTGTGCAGTAACGGATTCTTTTTTTGCAATAGTTGATTTTGATAATTTCAAATTGCGGTAGGAAAATGTTGTATAACTTAAACCAAAACCAAATGGATACATCGGCGTAGAATCCATATAACGATACGTTCTGCCTTTCATTGAATAGTCTTCGAATGGCGGCAGGTCGTTCAATGATTTCGGAAAAGTAATGGGCAATTTTCCGGATGGCGAAACATTTCCGAATAACACTTCTGCTATTGCATTTCCGCCTTCTTCACCCGGGTACCAAACCAATAAAACAGCATCTGCAATTTCCTGCACTTCTGAAAGATTCATTGGGCTTCCGCCCATCACTATTGCAATCACCGGTTTATTATTATCTTGTTTTAATTTTTTTAAATATTCAATTTGATTGGCAGGAAGATCATAACTCAGCCGGTCTCCCGAAGTGGATGATGCAATTGATTCGCCATCTTCACCTTCGAGTAAAACGGAAAGTCCCATTACATATATTGTTGCATCCGAATTTTTCGCTTCATTTGCAGCTTCATAATTTCCATTTACATTTTCACCGGAAAGCAAAATTCCCTGGCTATACAGCAACTGGCTCGCTGCATCTATATGTCCTGCGACACCTTCCAGCACAGTGACCATTTTATTATTCACACCATAATAATTTCCCAGGAGCGGCTCAATCGCTGAAGCATTTGGGCCTGTTATAAAATATTTTTGCAAATCATTTTTCAAAGGCAACACGCCATTATTTTTCAGTAACACAAATGATTTTTCTGCAACGGTTCTTGATAGTTGACGATTCGTTTCACTGTTCACAACGGAAGCAGGAATATGATCATAGGGATTTGAATTTGCAGGATCAAACATGCCCAACTTAAAACGAGTTTTTAATAAAATACTTAATGAATTATCTATATCTTTTTCATTGATCAATCCTTGTTTTACGGCATCGGTCAATGCGGGGAAAATCTCGCCACAGTTGAGGTTCACGCCATTCTTTAAGGCAATGGCAGCAGCCTCTACAGGTGTTGCAACATATTTATGAAAATCGATCATATCAGATAAAGCCCAGCAATCTGAAGTGATGTAGCCAGTAAATTTCCATTGATCACGCAACACATTTTGCAACAAATAAGTATTGGCACAACAGGGTTCTCCGTCCACTGCATTATAAGCACACATCACGCCATCCACACCTGCATTTACCAATGCATGAAATGCAGGAAGATAAGTTTCCCAAAGATCTTTTTTAGAAACATGCACATCAAACTGGTGGCGAATTTTTTCCGGGCCACTATGCACTGCAAAATGTTTGGCGCATGCAGCCGTCTTTAAATAACGCGGATCATTTCCCTGTAAACCATTGACAAATGCAACACCCATTTTACTCGTGAGCACCGGATCTTCACCATAGGTTTCCTGTCCTCTCCCCCATCGCGGATCGCGGAAAATATTAATATTGGGTGTCCAGAAAGTTAAGCCTGCATATTGATTGCGGTTATTTTTTTGTACAAAAATATTATACATCGCCCTTGCTTCATCCGAAATTGCAGAAGCTTCCTGCAATGCAAGACTACTATCAAAAGTTGCTGCAAGGCCAATGGCTTGTGGAAAAATCGTAGCTGTACCGGAGCGCGCAACACCATGCAGCGCTTCGTTCCACCAGTTATACGCAGGAATATTTAAACGTGGAATTGCCGGCGCATTGTACATCATTTGATTCACCTTTTCCTGTAAAGTCAATTTTGAAACAAGATCTGCAACGCGTGCTTCAATGGAAAGCGAGGTATCTAAGTAAGCAGTATTTTGAGCATTAGCATTACAATTCTTTAAAAATAAAAATGAAATTAAAAAATAAAAATATTTTTTCATGTTGCGATCATTTCAAATTTAAATGTAAAGCTTAAAAATTGCTGCACGAAAATAAAGATAGGAGAAAAAATATCAGTTAACACAAAACCCAAAACAAGAAATACAAAAACCCTAAACACAAAACGACAAACAAGAAACAATTATGGCAATATTATTGCTGAATAAAAATCACTTCGCAATATTCAAATATCATCCATAAATTTTAAAGATATGCCAGAAGGTCCATCCATATTACATTTGAAAGACCAACTTCTTCCCTTCAAAAATAAAATCGTACAAAATGCAGGAGGTTATGGAGAAATGCCCACTGACTGGATCAAAGGCAAAAAATTATTGAATATTGAAACCTGGGGTAAACATCTTTTATTAATTTTTACAAATGGAACCGTGCGCATACATCTTGGTTTATTTGGCGATGTATTGATCAATGAACATAAGAAAGTCAACCGTTCATTTTTCCTGGAATTTACGCATGGCGAAATCAATGGCTATATTGTAAAAGCAAAAAAACTGACGGAACCCATTGAAGAAATATATGATTGGCGCACAGATATCTTAAGCGAACTGTTTGATAAACCCTATGTAAAAAAATTAATTCGCAACGAAGGCGAAAAACCAATTGATGATATTTTAATGAATCAAAATATTTTCTCCGGTGTAGGAAATAAAATTCGCAATGAAGCACTATATCGTGCAGGCATTCATCCGTTAAGTCTGGCAAATAAAATTCCTGAAGACGTGTTGACCAAACTTGTAAATGAAGTAGTAAAATATGCAAAAATGTTTTACAAAAACCTTTCTACGGATGGAACGAATAAAGATTTTGATGTGTATAAAAAAGAATTTGCTCCCGATGGAAGTGAAGTAACAATGTTGGTTTTAAAAAAAACCAAACGCAAGATTTATTTTAGTGAACACAAGCAAAAGTTATATAATTAATTAGCTGGACGATTCTAATTAGTTTTTCAAAAACTTCATTCCACCAGCTCAAAACCGTACACTTTCTGTATCAAAAGCGTACACTTCTATTTTTAATGCTTATCTAATTCTTTAGAAATCAATGGATATAGTTACGGCGGGGTTTTGGCTACACAATTTTAGTAAAAAAATTGGGGCCAAATCTTTATACAGAAACGTATGCGTAAAAACTTTTTCTCAGCAGGATACCGCGTAAAATCTGCTTTCAGGAATATCCGGAAAAATAAAGTGTTTTCATTCATCAATATTTTTGGCCTGGCTATTGGCCTTACCTGCTTTATACTGATTGCCATTTTTGTTACCAATGAATTGAATTATGACACCTACCCGACCGAATCGAAAAATATATACCGCGTCCTTTTATCTTCCACTGGCAATGGCAGTGTTGATGTATATCCAATGGTTGATGCCGCTGTTGGAAATGGAATTAAAGAAGCCTTCCCTGAAATAAAATCTTCTGCGCGTGTAAGTCGTGCAATGGATTTTATAAAATATAATGATAAGCAATTCAAGGAAGAAAACCTGGCAGTTGCCGATTCTAATTTCCTGCAAATGTTTTCTATTCCTTTATTAGAAGGAAATGTGACCGATGCATTGAAAGCACCAAACACGATTGTCATTTCAAAAGAATTTGCCCGAAAATATTTTAATACGGAAGAGGCGATGGGAAAATCTTTAGCGGTTGGTATACCGTCAGTATTATATAAAGTGACGGGCGTATATGATAAAATACCCAACGATTCTCATTTTCATTTTGATGCTTTTATGACCTTGACCGGGAATAAATATGCGGAAAAAACAACCTGGAGCAATGTGGGTTTTTATACTTATTTATTACTCAATAAAAATACGGATCCCAAAAAACTCGAAGCAAAATTTCCACAATTAGTAGCAAAAAATGTGGTGCCTGAAATACAACACGACATGGGTGTGAGCCTTGCTGAAGTGCAGAAATCTGTGAACAATTTTGTATTTTCCCTGCAACCGCTTCGCGACATTCATTTGTATTCAAATACAAAATATGAATTCGAGCCGAATGGTGATATTCAATACGTGTATATTTTCTCAGCGCTGGCAATTTTTATTTTATTATTAGCCTGTATCAATTTCACCAACCTCTCGACTGCGAAAGCTATGAAACGTGCGCGGGAAGTGGGCATACGCAAAGTACTCGGCTCTCTTAAAAAACAATTGGTCGCTCAGTTTTTAACGGAATCTGTTTTACTCACTTTTTTTGCTATGCTTTGCGCTTTTGGAATTGCACTTTTATTACTACCCTACTTCAACCAGGTTGCCAATAAAAATTTTACTTTCCAGGATATCATCAATCTCCCGTTCTTGCTTTCGATGTTTGTTTTAAGTTTACTTGCCGGAATACTCGCCGGTATTTACCCTGCCTTTTTTCTGTCATCATTCAATACGATCAAAGTACTGAAAGGCTCATCCACCGGGAGTTCCGGGAAAAAGTCATTGCGTAGTAGTCTTGTTGTATTTCAATTCTTTGTTTCTATAACCCTGATTATTTCCACCATCATCGTGTACCAGCAATTGCATTTTATGCAAAATAAAAAACTGGGCTATGATCAGGAGCAGGTTTTATTTTTACCGGATGCAAGTCTTTTAGGAGACAATCAAAAAGCTTTTGAGCAGGAATTATTACAGGATAATCATGTGGTTTCTGCAAGCATTTCAAGATTTACACCAGGCAGCCAGGTGATAGACGGCACTCAAATTGTTCCTAAAAATGGAAATGGAAATGGCACAGAAATCCATGCAAATATTTATCATGTAGATGAAGATTATTTAAAAACTTTAGGCATCCAAATTGCGGCCGGACGAAATTTTTCAAAAAATTATTCAACAGATTCTTCCGCAATTGTTATCAATGAAGCGATGGTTCGCGACCTGGGCTGGAGCGGTACAAATCCTATTGGTAAATCAATTGTCCGCTCAGGCCAGCGTGAGTTTCACGTGATCGGTGTGGTAAAAGATTTTAATTATGCATCCGTTAAACAAAAGATCTCCCCGCTGATGATGATGCTGGGTGGCAATTACGGCGGATTGATCATTAAAATAAAAATAAATGATGTAGAAGGTTTTTTATCTGGTTTAAAAAATAAATGGAATGCTTTCAATCCACAAGGCCCATTGAGTTATACATTTTTGGATGATAATTTTGCAAAATTGTATGCAGCAGAACAAAGAACACAACAAATATTTTCCGCCTTTGCTATTTTAGCGATCATCATTGCATGCCTGGGATTATTTGGTCTTTCCGCATTTATTATTGAACAAAGAAAAAAAGAAATTGGTATGCGTAAAGTACTGGGCGCAACTGTGCAAAATGTATTGATGCTTGTGTCAAAAGATTTTTTATGGCTCATTACCTTTGCATTTATTATAGCAGTTCCGGTTTCCTGGTGGGCAATGCATGTGTGGCTGGAAGATTTTGCATACAGGATTGATATTAGTTGGATCGTATTTTTTGTGAGTGGTTTCCTGGCAATAATTATTGCGATCATTACAATAAGTTTCCAGGCCATAAAAGCAGCGTTGTCAAATCCTATAAAAAGCCTGCGATCTGAGTAACGTAAAGACACAATATTTTGTGTCTCCAGGAAAGTTAAGACACAATATTTTGTGTCTCGAAAAAGTAAAGACACAACATTTTGTGTCTCTTAAAAACAACATGAAAATAAAGAGAAGATGCTTTAAAAATATTAACAAAATAAATCCTACAATTCCTAATCCAGACAATCATAATCGATGTATAGAAATTATTTTAAAACCGCCTTCAGAAATATTATAAAAAGCAAAGGCTTTTCTGCCATTAATATTATTGGTCTTGCAGCCGGTTTGGCTTCCTGCCTGCTGATTATTTTATATGTGACCAATGAATTAAATTATGATCATTACAATAAAAACATTGATCAAATTTATAGGATAGACGCAGACCTGAAGTTTGGCGGACACAATTTCATTTTGGCTGATTCACCTGATCCCTTAGGCGCTGCTATGAAAAAAGATTTTCCACAGGTAAAACAATATGTGCGTTTGAGAGGCCATGGAGGAATGCTGGTAAAAAAAGGAACTCAAAATTTGCAGGAAGACAATGTGATCTTAACAGATTCTACTTTATTTGATGTATTCACTTTGCCGATGATCGCCGGTGATCCGCACACGGCTTTAGTGAATCCAAAAACGGTGGTGATCACAGAAAGCATTGCTGAAAAATATTTTCCAAAAGCCAATGCCAGCAGCGTTCTTGGAAAAATGCTTACCATTAATGATACTTCTTTATACAAAATAACCGGCATAATAAAAGATGTTCCCAAAGCATCTCATTTCCATTTTGATTTTTTTGTCTCTATGTATGGACAACTTGAAACGTATGAAATGGGCCAGTGGACCAGCAACAATTTCAATACCTATATTTTATTGGATAAAAATGCAGACGCAAAAAAATTAAGTGCGCAATTAGATGACTATGTCATGAAATATGTAGCGCCATTTTTCAAAACGCTTAATATCAATGAAGAAGATTTTAAAAAGCAGGGAAATTATTTGCATTATGACTTGATGCCACTCAGCCGTATACATTTATATTCTCAGAAGTCAGGTGAACTGGAAGCCAATTCTAATATTCAATATGTAACCATTTTTTCATTGATCGCATTGTTTATTCTTTTAATTGCCTGCGTCAATTTTATGAATCTTTCTACCGCTCGTTCTGCAGGCCGCGCTAAAGAAGTGGGTGTACGAAAAGTGCTGGGTTCTTTGCGTAAAAATTTGATCGCACAATTCCTTTCGGAGTCTTTACTCATTAGTTTTATTTCCATGATTTTAGCGCTGGTAATAGCAGCTTTACTCCTTCCCTATTTTAATACACTGAGCGGAAAATCTTTCGCACTCAATGATTTTTTATCACCCTGGTTATTGCCGGCATTATTATTACTTGTAATTATTGTGGGCATATTAGCTGGTATTTATCCGGCCTTTTATCTTTCATCTTTTAAACCGGTAACAGTACTGAAAGGCAAGCTGGCCAATGGTTTCAAATCTAGCTGGTTGAGAAGTGGCCTTGTGGTTTTTCAATTTGCCATTTCAATTTTTCTCATTATTGGCACGCTCGTAATTTATACACAATTGAATTTTATCCGTAATAAAGATATCGGCTACAACAGGAGCCATGTTTTAATAATAAAAAATACTGATGCGCTTGGCAAGAATGCAAATGTGTTTAAAGATGAAGCGTTAAAATTAAGTGGCGTGGAAAATGCAACCATTACAGGCTATTTACCTACGGCAAATTATCGCAGTGATAGCCCGTTATTTCCTGAACCAACGATGGATACTAAAAATGCAGTGAGTACACAGATGTGGCATGTAGATGAAAATTATATTCCCACGCTGGATATGAAGCTGGTGCAGGGAAGAAATTTTTCAAAAGATTTTCCTACAGACACTTCAGCAATTATTATCAATGAAGCTTTTGCAAAATTGATTGGGTTCAGGGATGCATTGAATAAACCATTGTATTACATGAATAATTTCCCTTCCAATGATTATACAAAATATAATGTCATTGGTGTTGTAAAAAATTTCAACTTCAATTCTTTGCATGACGAGGTAACGCCATTGGTTTTATTTTTATCACAAGAAAATGGAAGTATTGCTTTGCGCGTGAACACTGCACACTTGGATCAATTAATTGCTTCACTGGGAAAACTTTATAAAAATATTGCGCCATCACAACCTTTTGCATACTCATTTATGGATGCGGATTATAATGAAACATATATCTCAGAACAGAAGATGGGCGGGCTTTCCATCACTTTTTCCATACTCGCCATTTTCATTGCATGCCTCGGTCTTTTTGGATTGATCACGTATGCCGCAGAACAACGCACTAAAGAAATCGGCATTCGAAAAGTGTTGGGCGCATCCGTTGCAAACGTTACAACCATGTTGTCAAAAGATTTCCTGAGGCTCGTACTCATTGCATCATTAATTTCATTTCCAATTTCCTGGTGGGCTATGAATTATTGGTTGCATGGTTTTGCATACCGAATTGAAATAAGCTGGTGGATTTTTTTAGTTGCAGGATGCACTGCTATTTTTATTGCATTAGTGACGATTTGTTTTAAAGCCATACGCGCAGCCATGGCCAATCCGGTGAAAAGCCTGAGATCCGAGTAAAGCCACAACATTTTGTGGCTCAACAAAAAAGTAAAGACACAAAATATTGTGTCTCAACAAAAAAGTAAAGTCACAACATTTTGTGGCTCAACAAAAAAGTAAAGACACAAAATATTGTGTCTCAACAAAAAGAAAATAACAATATGCTAAAAAACTATTTTATCATCGCTTTGCGAAATTTTAGAAAAGATAAATGGTACAGTATTATCAATATTCTCGGCCTGACCATTGGAATCACTTTTAGTTTGTTCCTATTTTTTTATATAAAAGATGAACTAAGTTTTGACCACTTTAATGTAAAAGCAGAGCGTATTTATCGAGTCAATTCTTTTATCAAAGAACCGGAAAAAGATACGATGAAATTGGCCATCACGCCTTTTCCACTCGGACCGGCATTTAAAAAAGATTACCCGGAAGTAGAAGAAGCGGTTCGTTTTGTAGGCAATGATAAAATACTTTTTAAATCAGGGGATATCAACTTATATGAAGAAAAAGTTTTTTATTGCGACAGTAATGTTTTCAACGTTTTCACCTGCCAGTTTTTACAGGGAAGTTCCGCAAAAGCACTCACAGAGCCGAATTCCATTGTACTCACGGAATCGATGGCTAAAAAATATTTTCCATCCGGCAGTTCAGATATTGTGGGAAAATCTTTGCAGGATGATGAGGGTCATGTATTTAAAGTCACCGCACTCATAGCAGATGTTCCGAAAAATTCACACCTCATTTTCAATGGCCTGATTTCAGAAAATACGCTTCCACCCGATTTTGCGAATAATTGGGGAGGCTTTAATTTTTATACCTATTTATTGATGAAGCCGAATACGAATGTTACAGCATTTGAAAAGAAGCTCGCACCCGTTTATGAAAAATACCTCGCACCGATTTTTGCACAGTTTAATATAAAAATACATTTTGAACTGATGCCCATTACCAGCATTCACCTGCATTCAGCGCTCGTTGGAGAACCGGAATCAGTTGGCAGCATGTCCTATATCTATATTTTTTCTGCAGTGATTTTATTTATGCTATTGATCGCTTCAATCAATTACATGAACCTCACTACGGCGCGTTCTTCAAAAAGAGCCAAAGAAATTGGTATTCGAAAAGTTGCCGGTTCGCATAAAAAACAATTGATCGCACAGTTCCTCGTGGAATCTATCTTAACTGCTTTTGCTGCGCTGCTGCTGAGCATTGTATTTGTATATTTATTGTTACCGGTATTCAATACTTTATCAGGGAAGCATATTAGTTTTTCAGAAATCCTGGATATAAAAACACTTTTAATTTTACTGGCAATTGTTTTATTTGTAGGATTCGCAGGTGGAAGTTATCCCGCATTTTATTTATCCAAATTCAATCCCATTGATGTATTAAAAGGTAAATTATCAAAAAGTTCTGGCAATGCCATTCTCCGGAAAAGCCTTGTGGTCGTGCAATTCAGCATTTCCATGATCATGATCATTTGCACCTGGATCGTGTATAGCCAGTTGAAATATGTTCAAAATAAAGATTTAGGTTTTAATAAAAACCAGGTGATTTCTTTGGCGGTAAATTCGAATAAAGAAATGCGTGGTGAAATAAATGCATTTACCAATGAAATACAAAGAGACCCAAATATCAGGAGTGTTTCCACAGCACAAACTGTTCCCGGCGGTACGCCGAATTTTAATTTATTTTCTATAGAAACAAAAAGTGGATATAAAGACCAGGGTGTTGATTGTTATGGTATTGATGAAAATTATTTTAAAACGCTGGGCATACAATTGGTAAATGGCAGAAACTTTTCTTCCCCTTCAGATACATTGAACAATATTATAGTGAATGAAAATATGGTAAAATATTTTGGCTGGAATGACCCGATTGGAAAAATGGTGAAACGCCCGGGAGATACTACTGGCTTTGCATTTCATGTGATTGGTGTAGTAAAAGATTTTAACCAGAAATCATTATATAACCCGATTGCACCACTACTATTTTTTTATACACCTGCAAGCCATACCATACTCGTAAAACTACAAACACAAAATGTTCAATCCACCATTGCTACCATTGAAAAAACATGGAAAGCACAAATGGGTGGGATTCCTTTTGCATACACTTTCCTTGACCAGGATTTTAATAAACAATATACGGCTGACCAGGATCGCGGAAAAATATTTACAGCATTTTCCATCCTCACCATTTTGATCACATGTCTTGGCTTATTAGGACTTATTGCATTTACAACACAGCAACGACAAAAAGAGATCAGTATCCGCAAAGTTTTGGGCGCGGGTTTCAAACAAGTCATTCCATTACTCATGGGTAATTTTATTTTGCTCGTTGGAATTTCCTGCTTCATCGCGTTCCCGGTTACGTATGTATTTATGGATAAATGGCTGAAAATTTTCCCTTATAATACAGGCATCACAGCGCTCCCCTTTATTCTTTCGGCGATCTGTGTTTTAGTCATCACCATCATGACCGTTTTATTTCATACCATTAAAGCCAGCATTGCAAACCCGGTAAATAGTTTGCGGTCGGAATAATGTAGAGACACAATATCTTGTGTCTCCGCCCAACATTTTTGTGATTAAAATTTTTATGTGCATGAATATGTACACAGCGTTGCAAGAAATATATTTAACACAGTAGTACCACACCATGGTGTGCACAAGAAGCCAAAGTAGTCATAGCGTAAAATAGTTTAAAAAAATCTCCATGAACCTCCGTGGTTCTCCGTGCCCTCCGTGTAACAAAAAATGCACGCCGCGCATCCCCGTTATACTAATCTCTAAATTTGTATCTTTGCAAAAATTTTTTTATGAGCCGGAAAGGGAAAGTGATGGTGGCTATGAGTGGCGGTATTGACAGTACCGTCGCAGCGCTCATGCTGCATCATGAAGGGTACGACGTCGTGGGTATTACGATGAAAACATGGGATTATGCCAGCAGCGGAGGTGGCAAAAAAGAAACCGGCTGTTGCAATATTGATAGTTTCCAGGATGCGCGCGAAGCCGCTGTGCATCATGGTTTCCCGCATTATATCTTAGATATTCGCGAAGAGTTTGGTGATTTTGTCATCGAAAATTTTGTAGAAGAATATATCGCCGGGCGCACGCCCAATCCCTGCGTGATGTGCAATACGCATATCAAATGGCGCGCTTTACTGAAACGTGCCAATGCACTCGATTGTGACTTTATTGCAACGGGCCATTATGCGTCAGTTTACCGCCATACCAATGACCGCATGGTGATCAAAAAAGGCGTGGATGAAACGAAAGATCAAAGCTATGTGCTTTGGGGACTGAACCAGGAATTACTCAACCGCACCATTATGCCGCTCGGACAATACCGCAAAACGGAAATCCGCCAGATGGCATTGGATATGGGTTATGAAGAATTGTCCAAAAAAAGTGAGAGTTATGAAATATGTTTTGTGCCCGATAATGATTACCGCGGTTTTCTCAAACGCCGTGTAGATGGCCTGGAAGAAAGAGTTTCCGGCGGCTGGTTTGTGAATAAAAAAGGCGAAAAACTCGGCCAGCATAAAGGCTATCCTTTTTATACTATTGGGCAGCGCAAAGGTTTAGAGATCGCGTTGGGAAAACCGGCGTATGTTACCTCTATTGATCCCGGAACAAATACAGTGGTGTTGGGTGATGAAGAAGACCTGGATGAAAATGAAATGCTCGTTACCAAAATCAACTGGATGAAATATGACCGCATTACGCCGGGCATGGAAGCCGCCACAAAAATCCGGTATAAAACGCCCGCTGCACTCAGCAATTTATATCCTGCCGAAAACGGCGTACACGTACGTTTTTATGAAAATATAAAAAGCATTGCTCCCGGGCAAAGCGCTGTTTTTTATGAAGGCGATGATGTGATTGGAGGTGGGGTGATACAGAGAGGGGAATTGGTGGTGTAAGTTTTAAATTTGCATCCTATAATAAAAAAATGTAATAGAAAAACGAGGATAATTGATGATGAATTTATTTTAAATAAATCGGGAGTTTCGACTAATATCGTGTTACCCGTCATGCTATCACAAACAGCACGTTTTTTAAGTAGTGACAAAAAATTGGCTAATTTATTTGCAAAATTCCAAATCTGTTGACAAATTTTAAATTTGAAATCTAAATGAAAATACTATAATGAATATATTTCAAAAATTAGAAAAATTCGTTTCGGATATTTTTAAAACAACCTTAGAAGTTTTTCTGGAGGCTCTTAGGTTGAGCCCTAGTGCACAAGGTTATGTAAATGGATCAATCACTGAGTTAATCTTAAAAAGAAAACTTGAAGAATTGGGGTTTGAAGTACATCGAATTAAAGAAAAATGGGAAGGGAAAAAACATGCTTTTCATCACGGCGATTTTTATTTCAGAAAAAATACTGAAAGCCCATGGTATGTTTTAGAATCTAAAGGAGTAAAATCCAATACAGAAGACTGGAACAAACTCTATAATTATTCATCTCTAAAGAAAATTCTTTTCGATTATCATGAAATTATTCATTGGATTGATAAATCAAAAGATATTGAGCCGCAAATAGTCAAATGGATTCAAGAAAATCTTCCAAATTTAGTGGATGCACATATATTATATACATATGAGGACATACAAGGATATTTGAGTAAACCACCTAAAAAAGAAACTGCTAAATTATTGGCAATGCAATATCTTGGGAAATATACAAGGAATGAAATTGACAAAATGATTAAAGACAGATTAAGTTACTTAATGAGTAAAGTAATGGTTCTAGACACTCACTTTGTATCAGGAACGTCGGGTTCTAATGAAAGAACACAGGCTACTCCAAGAAAAGACGAATTCAATTTAATTTCAATAAATATAGTTTTAAGACATAATGAACATAAATTTTTATTTGCAAACCCTAAGCATCTTGATTCGTCCGGAAAGGACCCAAATCAACTTCAGCAAAACTATATTATGGGTTTTGTCTTTATGCAAACAGACGGTTCGTTGAAGCTTGACTTATCTGATGAATGGGACGATGATTTAAATAACATTTACGAAACTCTTGACCCTTCCGATTCAGTTAGTGAAGCTGACATGCAGATTGACAATAGAAATGTAATTGTTGATAAATAATTTAGCATTTTTACACAAATGTGAATTACTTTTACCACAAATGTGTAAGATATGAAACTTTCCCTTGGCTTTGAATTATCAAAAGAAGACAATCTTTTAAAAAGATTCGAAGAAATTCACGACTATATTTATGCAAATGATGGCTTATCGCCACAGCAAACCCTTGAAGAATTTATCAAAATTCTATTCATTAAGATTGTTGACGAAAATGCAAATCTTAACAAATTTAAGATTGCAAGTGAGGAGTGGAATGAATTGAAATCAGGAAGAACTTCCAGAAGTTTAATAACCTCAATGGAAGAACTATTTGAGCAAACTAAAAAAACTTACAAAGATATTTTTGAAGTAGAAGACCGTGTAAAGTTATCACCAATTTCTTTAGGCTTTACGGTAAACAAACTTCAAAATATTTCACTTATAAATTCGTCAAATGATGCAAAAGGTTTAGCATTTCAAAAATTTCTCTCTCATCATGAAAAGGATGGAAGGGGGCAATTTTTTACCCCAGAACCTGTCATTGACTTTTGTGTTGCTATGATACAACCTCAACCGAAGGAATCAATAGTTGATCCTGCATGTGGAAGCGGCGGCTTTTTAATGTCCTCATTAAAATATCTACAAAAAAACAATACAAAACTTAAAACAGAAAAAATTGTTTCAAAAAATATTTATGGTTTAGATATAAATAAAAGTATTGCCAGAATAGCAAAAATGAAATTATTATTAGAGGCAAATGTAAATACAAATATATTTTGTGCTAATTCTTTAGATGACCTTGATGCACTAAAACTTTCATTGTCGCATAAAGAAGGTTTTGATATAGTATTAGCAAATCCCCCATTTGGTGCAAAAATTACAAATCCCTCTACATTAATAAATTTTGATTTGGGGCATAAATGGTTAGCTAATGATGATGAATACATAAGAACAAAAGCAGTATATCCAAATCAGAATGCAGAAATATTATTTATAGAACGCTGTTTGCAGCTTTTAAAAGAGGGTGGCAGAATGGCAATAGTATTGCCCAATGGTAATTTCGAGAACCCCTCTTTAGATTATTTGAGATACTTTATAAAATTAAAGGCTAAACTTTTAGCTATTGTGAACTTACCCCAAGAAACATTTATCCCATTTGGGACAGGTGTAAAAACATCATTACTTTTTCTTGAAAAAGATACTCCGAACACAAAAAAGGAGTATCCTATTTTCTTTGGAAGAGTAAAAAAACTTGGCTATCATGGCAACAAAAATGGTACTCCTATTTATCAAAAAGATAAGTTTGGACAAATAATAAAAAATGTAAAAGGAGAAGCAATTATAGAAGAAGACTTTTCTGAAATAGTTGAAACATATCATAAGTTCAAAAGCGGAATTAAAATTAAGAAAGATAATTGTTTTTCAATTTTTTATAATGAACTCAATGGAAGGTTTGACTATGATTTTTATGCACCAGAAAATCGAATTATGATTGCCAACTTTGACAGTAAGAATACTGTAAGATTGGGTGATATTTGTGATATAATCAAAATTAAAAGTAAAAAATTAAAAGAGTTAAACTCAACTGTCGAATATGTTGAACTTTCAGACATCAACACACATTCATACGAAATTATCAATTCAACATCTTATCAAGTTCATGAGTTGCCGAGCAGGGCTAGTTATGAAATATTGGATGAAGACATTATTACAGCCATTGCAGGTAATTCGGTAGGAACTCAAAAACATGCAACAGCATTAGTAACAACAGACTTCGACGGTTATATATGCACAAACGGTTTCAGAGTATTGCGTAATTTCAAAATTGACAAATATTATTTACTTTATTTTTTGAAATCGGAACCTTTTTTACGCCAAATGTTTATGTACAGAACAGGTGCCGCTATACCTAATGTTTCGGACACTGACCTTGCAGATATACTTATAAATCTACCCAACAAAAAAATAATAAGTGAGATTAGTCAAAAAATGAAAAAAGCTTTTGATTTACGACAAGAATCAAAAAAACAAATTGAAAGCATCTCTCTTGAATTAGTATAAGCAATTTTATAAATCATCAGAAAAATAATTGTAACAGAATCACGAACCAATAACATTGGATTGCTTCAGTTATTAGTGTTTGCGCAGTGCACTAAGGAGGTAAATAAAAGCCATACTAAGTCTGGAATTAAAGAAATCAATCATTGAATAAATATGGATGCCAACCGAAATCATAGCAGGAATAATTTTCATTATCAAATCATTTACTTTAAAAAAAATAAAAGAATAATAATCTTATTAGTGCAGCAAAATGACAAACTACAAAAATCAATTTCAAAAGAAACATTGCAAAAGTTTTAAATTAAAATATAATGGCAAACAAAAGCAACTTCCCTCCTTATATTGGTTTCGGTAAACTGAAACCTGAAACTATCTCCGAAACTAAAGAAATGGTTACTGCAGATTACTTTTTAGATGACAAACCTGTTCACCGAATTACTCAGGATAATCAAGATAAGACCTGGACTATTAAAGATATTTTCGAGAATATTGGAATGTTAAGTTCTTCAAGAGAATTAAAAACTGCCGTATTAATGCATTTTTATAACCTTGATTGTAATACCAACAGTATCTTTCTTTATTTGCGGGACAAAGTTTGCAATCATGGAAATATTTACTTTGAAAATCTGTGTTCAAAGAAAGATAAAGGTGGAGCTGAATGTTATTTTCCTGAAGGAAGATTGCTAATTATTCGTTTGCCAATTTTCTTTGATAAAACCGGTCGGGACAAAGCAGATATTCTTACGAATAATATACCTTATTTAGAAGACGAAAAAAGACCTTTGCTTAAATTGTGTGATGCATATAATACTTCCATTTATTTGACTGAAAAGAATGATAAAAAGTTAGTCGTACCTGTATTAATGTTTGAATACATTGTTACGTTAACTTCAGTCTTTGATGTTGTTGATTGGATATGTAACAATAACTTAATTTCAAAGGAAAAAATATATAGGTTGATCATCCAGGATTATACTCAAAAATATCAGCATTTATTTCAAACATTTGCGGGAACTTCTACTGATGATTATTCTATATTTTCCATACTATTAAAAGGAGCTGAAAATGACAAAATAAAGTTTGAAGAATTTAAAAAGAATTTGGATACTGATTTTGAAAAATAATTTTAATGATGTTTGTCTAGTTTTGAAATAGGTTGAGAAAAATCAACATTTCCAGGAAGGGGCAGAGAAATTTACATTTTTTGAGCATGACAGAAACTAATAACATTATATCTGCCAAAGAAGAAAAAAACATTGCACAAAAAATAAAAGAGTAGTTAGCCAACGCTTTAACTTTACATCATGAAAGTTTATCTTTTACGGACACCTGAATACAACATTGAACATTTCGAAGAAGTTCATGAGTTGCTTAGTTCCTTTGATGGGCCTTTAGAATTTGTTGCTGATAAATATGAATTTAATCCAGAGCAGTTTCCTTTTCTGCAAAAATTTTGGGAAGATTTCCAATTTCCCGGATACGAATCAGATGTTAGCAAAATAAGCTTTGACAATGAGAGGGAAATACCTTTAAGCTGGGTAGAATTGTTTACTCTTTGTGATTTTTACAGAAGCACCTTTAAAATTTTTAATGATGACTTTGTTATTCTTCTTACACTAAGAAAAAATGCTTTAAATTGGTTTAGTCATTGTGATAAAAACAGAAATATTTTTGTTCATACAGGTGACTGGGAATACTACACTAAAGCACCACAGAAATTCCCTGTTGCATATCAGGTTATAGAAAATATTATGCAACTGTTGATGAATTTAAATCCTGAGCAAAAATCAAGTCCGTACATGCATATTGAACCCCTGGGTTGCATGAATGATTTTTGTCAAAGTAAACAGCAGGTAATTCTAAAATTAAGAACTGGAGATATTTGCTCTGATTGTCTTACAAAAATGCGTGAAGAAAGAATTGATGATGAAATTATAAATCAAACAATAGAAATTTTTGAAGCAATTAGAACTCAACTTCTATTTGTGCAAGGTTTTACCAGAAATCAAAATCCAAAACCAATTAAAATTGACACATCAGGGGGAATATTTATCGGAAATAAAAAGATAAATCTAAACCCCCTTGAATCCACGTTGTTTATTTTCTTTTTAAAACATAGCGAAGGAATCTCCCTGAATGATTTACAATCACATAAACAGGAACTTTTAAAACTTTACAAAATAATTAGGCCCGGAGCTGAAGAATCCAAAATTTCTGACTTAATAAAACCTTACTATAATAACGGCACTTTTTCAGTAAATAAGAGTAGGTTAAACAGAAAAATAAAATCCAAACTGGGAGAGCCATTAGCTTGCTTCTATTACCTTGATAAGAGCAGAGGAGAGGCTTTCAAAATCCGCATTAATCGAGATTTTCTCACTGATGACATAAGATATTAATCTCACTTTTGCAACCTTGCAAAATTTTGCAACCTTACAAAGCTTTGCTTCGACTAAGCGCCATTCTATTTTTGCTTCGTGAAAATGATAAACGATTTCACGCAAACAAAAAAGAATCGGTAAAATGTCAGAACAAGAAACAGAAACTTTAAGACAATTAGCCAAATGCTGGAATAATCTTGACACGAGTTTTATAGAGCAGGCTTTGGCAGACGATTTCATTTATGAATCTCAATGGGTACTAATACCTATTGAAGGAAAGGAATTTTTTCTATCCTATCTCCACGCAAAATTTCAGGCAATTAAAGTGTCAATGCTGCAACAGAAAATGTCAGTAACTGCAGAGTTGGCATTACATCCAGCAATACAATATAAACCATGCATTGTGCTTACACAAATTACTTCTGATGAAATTATACAAGTTTTGTTGCTGATAATACTAAAACATAAAAAAATAATTCGCATAGATGTTTGTTTCATACCTAACCCGACTGAAGCAGAATTAACCGGAGAAATCCCAAAATAACTTTTAAAACAAAATAAAATGAAAACAGAATACAGTAACCTTTTAAAAAGACCACAATGGTTTGGGATAAGAAAAATCATTTTGGCAGAGAATAACAAATATCTCATAATGCTTTTCGACTTCGTTGCTCAACTTTCTATTAAAATTTCTTTTTACCAAACAAATTAAAAAAAATGCAAACAAAAATTTTATCTCTGCAGCAAAAGGATAATCTCGCGGTTGTCCAATTTTCCACTACTCCCTGTAATACCATTGAATATTCATCACTCGGTAACGCCATGAAACAAAATTTCATTGAAATCATGGAATCGAGTCAACAAGGAACGGTGAACGAAATTTATGTCATGAACAAATCAAAATTCTTTGTGTTTATGATGGATGGCGATATTCTTTCCGGAGCCAAACAAAACCGGGTTTTAAATACTTCAGTTTTCCTGGCACCAGAATCGAAAATTAAGGTCCCGGTCAGCTGTGTTGAACAGGGAAGATGGAATTACAATTCAGATAAATTTAAATCTACCGATTATGTGGCTCCTTCGGAAATGCGCAAGTCAAAATCTGAGAACGTTTCTGCTAATCTTAAGTCCTTCAATTCATATCAGGCGGACCAGGGAGATGTATGGAACAAGGTTAATGAATATTCCAACAATTTAGGTGTGAATTCAATGACTATGAGTTTTTCAGATTTATATGCCAAGAGTGAATCTGTTTATGATAAATTTCTCCAATCCTTCAGTGCGAAAAAAACAGCCACCGGTATTGCATTTTTCCTGAATAAAGAATTGAAAAGTGTAGATGTGTTTAACCGCACAGACATTTTCCAGGAATATTTTCCGAAGATGATAAAAGGAATTGCTTTGGATGCTTACGGCACCAAGGCGAATGTTGAAATTTCAGAGGCAGAAGCATCTTTTAAAACATTGGATTTGCTTGACAGATTGGAGACAACAGAAAAGGAAGAGCACCAGGGTGTAGGTGCGGGCCAGGAAAAGAGATTTTCCAATAACCAGCATACAGGTTTTGAACTTAATTATAATGGAAACCTGATTCATTTATCTGCTCATACACTGACTCAGAATGATTTAGAAATCAAAAAAAGATCAAACCCATATTTCAGATAAGCTATGACAAATACAATTAGACATTCAAAACATTCCAGCTTACGCGCTCAGCAGAGATGCATAAGTAGAAGTATGATCGAGGATACTATTCATTACGGAGAGTTGATTCGGAAACAGGGGTTACGATTTTTTATAATGACAAAAAGAAGTCTCTGTTTCCTTCATGAGAAGCAATACAATGAGCGATTAAAAAATATGGTAGTTGTTGTTAATGAAGGTAACACCATCAGCACCGTTTATAAAAACTCACAGGCAATGAAAAATATTAGGAAGAAGTCCAAAATTTTGTATTGACAATATTCTAAAAAATTATATCTTATCTCACCAAATCTACTTGCTTAAATTAGTTTTATATTTCTAAAATATTGGACTTGTCCATCTCTTCATCCGACTTAGCAATTATACTAGAAAAAACCCTGAAAATTAAAATAGCAAATAACTTTGATTTTGTTTTATGAGCGACTAGAATGCAAACAAATGGGCTTTTAAACATATTTAGCAATAATTATATTTGAAAAATGTTTATTGTGATATAGAAATAACAATGAGCTTTTATTTATAGATTTGGCAATGGATAAGGACAAAAAGAATTCAAAATATGGTCTAAACTTAGTCGTGAACGTTGGCAGCAAATAGATCATACTACTTATCAAATTTAAAAAAGATCAAAACAATTTTAATGCAAGTAAACCCTAAAATCTAAAAACATTATAATGGCTAAACTTTATCCAACAATTGCTGATTTAAGTAATACATCATTCAAGAGAGCCAAACCAACAAATGAAGAATTGGAAATATTAAAATTTTTTGATACTAATCTCAATGATAGTTACGAAGTTTTTTTCAAACCATTTTTTAATGGAATGCGTCCATCTTTCGTAATATATAGAGAAAAATCAGGATTATTAATGATAGATTATTACAAAAGTTTTTCTGATTTTCAGGGAATTTTACCAAATAAGAAATTTGATCTACAAAAATTCGAATTGCTCGACTTATCAATAACACCAGAAGAACAAAGTCTCCATAAGAAAAGTTTATTGACTACAATTCATGGAGCAGCAATAGTTAATGAATCAAAGAAAGATATTTTTGAAAAATTTTCAAAAGTAAAATTTTATACTTACTTCTCATATTCAAAATTTTTTGTTGCACCAATATTTAATTATTACCTTAAAAAAAGTCATTTAAAATGTGATTCCCAATTCTTCCCCCTAGAACCATTCAAAGAAATAAGAAGGTACTTAATGCCTTCTCTTCACAGATTAGAAGAAGGGAAAATTTTTTATCCAAATTCGAAACAAAGCCTATTAATTACAAGTAGAGTAGGCGATCAAAGAATAAAAGGAGTTGCCGGAACTGGAAAAACTACAGTTTTGGCTCATAGGGCAGTAAATTCAAATGTAAGAACGGAATCAGAAGTGCTAATCCTTAGTTTCAATATAACTATTAGACATTACATAAAATTAAAAATCGAAAATGTTCGTAGTGAATTTCTTCGAAGCGATTTTCATATCTCACATTATCATGATTTTTTTAAGAATCAGTCAATTCAATATAAAAATTCAAAACCGTCTATTGGAGATTGGGAAAATATAGACTATTTCGAAGATGTCAAGGATCAAATACCGAAATATAAAACTATCATTATAGATGAAACTCAAGATTACAAAAGGCAATGGGTTGAAATCCTTAAAAAGTATTTTTTACAGCCAGATGGAGAATTTGTAATCTTTTTTGACGAAAATCAGGATATATATCATCGGAATAACAAAGGGACATATCCTATGATTGGTAGGCCAAATGAGTTGACAAAATCTTACCGTTTATCGACAGGCATTTCTAATCTAACAAAAGAGTTTTACAATAATTTCATGGATAATCAGGAGCCGTTTGAAATTGAACTGGAAGAAAACACATTAAATTTTAATGAATTCAGAGAAAATATAAGCTACAAATACTTTGACAATTTAGTTACAAATGAAATATTATATAATTATATAAAAGCCACAATAACTATAACCAATTCAAGTCCAGATGATATAGGCATAATTGGAACAGAAATTAGTACGATTAGAGAAATGGAATATTATTTTCGAACAATAAAATGTGAAACTACAACAAGGATGTTTGAATCGAAGGAAGAGTATAATGAGATTTTGAAAAAGCATCCTGATGGTGAAAAATCTCTGAAATTCAAACTTGATTTAAAAAAAGTCAGGAGGCAATATAAGCTTCATAAATTCAACTTAGTAACAGGCAATATGAAATTTTCATCTTTACATAGTTTTAAAGGATGGGAAATTCATACTGTGTTTTTGATTGTAAACGATAATCATAATTCAACACATTTAGAAGACGAAGAAGATTTCATTAATGACCAATTAATTTATACTGGAATCACAAGAGCAAGGCACAACCTGAATATCATTAATATAGGTAATGCAAAGTATAATGATTTTTTTTCTATTGAAATTGCCTAAACAGTTACCAACACGTGCCATATTTTTAGAATTGCTGACTAAATTATCTGTGGCTGTAAACCATTCATTAGTTTTAGTTTTGTGCAAGCTAGCCTGGAATTAAAGAAACAATCATTATATAAATTAAGAATTACTAAATTGTATTCTTACAATACCTAAAGCCATCAATGCCCAAACAAATCTTTAAAATCACCCGTTACTTTTTACTTCTTTGTTTATTGATATTTTTATTGACTAATTTTTATCCGCGAAGTTATAACGTCCCTCCATTTGCAAAAAGAACGAATACGCAATAATGGAATTTAGCAAGCGGCTCCACGATTGGTTACACGTTTATTCCGGCGAAGGGGCAAAATAAAAATTTGCATGGCGGGCCCGGCGGGCATATATCCAACTATACTTGCGGTTAACTAAAATATTCGTTTCTTTATAATGTTTCTGGGCCAGGCGGACGGAACATGAAATTACCCAAATGACGCAAAGCCACAAACGTTGGCAGAAACCTATTTGACAGTAATTAAAATTTAAAAGTTTTTTATTGATAACCACAATAGAATTATTACAATGAGAAACCTGTTTTATTATTCTTTATTTATTTCACTTATCATTAGCTGCAATCAGGCTAGTAACCAATCCGACAATAAACATTCTGTTACGAATGAGAAGGTGTATCACTGCGCACCCCAAACTTCGGATAAAGACTGGTATTCTTCTGGCGTAAAGGCGCCTATTTTTAAAGGCCTTGAAGGAATCGATTTTAAAATTTCTACTATCAATAAAGAAGCACAGGTTTATTTTAATCAAGGTATGATGTTGTCCTATGGATTCAATCATGCAGAAGCTGCACGTTCATTTTTTGAAGCAACAAAACTTGATTCAACATGTGCAATGGCCTATTGGGGTTTCGCTTATGTGCTTGGCCCTAATTATAATGCCGGCATGGAAAAAGATAATTATGAAAGGGCTTATATTGCTTCGCAAAAAGCGCTTTCGCTTTCAGCAAAATGCACTGAAAAAGAACAAGAACTTATTAAAGCTTTAACCTGCCGCTATGCGCCAAAACCCCCCGATGACCGTAAGCCACTTGATAATGCATTTTCTAATGCAATGAAAAAAGTATACAAAAAATATCCATCTGATCCTGATATCAGCGCACTATACGCTGAATCATTAATGGATATGCATCCATGGGATTTATATGATAAAAAAACGAAAGAGCCCAGGCCATGGACACCGGAAATAATTGCTGTACTTGAATACCTGATAAAATTAAACCCAAGGCATCCCGCAGCCCCTCACTTTTACATTCATGCTGTTGAAGCATCTGCACATCCTGAAAGAGGTTTAGAAAGCGCAAAACTGCTCATGACACTCGTCCCGGGATCCGGGCATTTAATACATATGCCCTCCCATATTTATATCTGGACAGGTGATTATCATCTTGCCACTTTAGCAAATATTGAAGCAGTGAAAGTAGATAGTACCTATATTACAGCATGTCATGCTCAAGGTGCTTATCCGCTTGCATATTATCCTCATAACTACCATTACCTATCAGCTACAGCAACATTAGAAGGCAATTCAAAACTTGCATGGATGGCTGCAAAAAAAGTTCAGGAAAACACTGCACAGGATATTATGAAACAGCCTGGATGGGGGACATTGCAGCATTACTATACTATTCCTTATTATGTCGCTGTAAAGTTTGCAATGTGGGATAGTATTCTATCAATAAGTCTTCCTGAAAAGAATTTAATTTACCCCCGGGCAGTACTGCATTATGCCAGGGGCATGGCATATCTGGGAAAAAATGACATTTTAAAAGCGGAGAATGAACTTTCGGAATTGAAAAAGATTTCAGCAGATTCAAGTTTAAAGGAAATTACAATATGGAATATCAATAGCGCTTATGAACTTATACAAATTGCAGTAAATGTGTTATCAGCAGAAATTTATCAAAAACAAAATCAATATGATGAAGCAATTTTGTTGTTTCGTAACGCAATTGCTTTAGAAGACAATTTAAATTATGATGAACCTCCTGATTGGTTTTTTTCAGTACGGCATTATCTTGGTGCTGTTTTGCTCAAAGCAGGAAAATATACTGATGCAGAAAAAGCCTATTTAGAAGATTTAAAAAATTTTAAAGAAAATGGTTGGTCTTTAATCGGGCTTTATACAGCATTGCAAAAACAAGGGAAACTCAATGAAGCTGAGAATGTAAAAAAAAGATTTGATCAAGCCTGGCAATACGCGGATATGAAAATTTCTTCATCATCAAGTTTATAACCCCTGCTCTCCTTCGTGTTTGCGCAGCAAACGAAGGAGGTAAATAAAATCCAGCCTTACCCTGGAATTAAAGAATCATTTTTTGTATAAATGAAATATTCCTTAATTGTATTTTTACTATAGCAAAATTCTTCAATGCCCAAACAAATCTTTAAAATCACCCGCTACTTTTTGCTGCTTTGTTTACTGATATTTTTATTGGCTGTTTTTTATCCAAGAAGTTATAACGTACCTCCATTTGCAAAAAGAGCCAATACACAATACTGGAATTTAGTAAGTGGCTCCACCATTGGTTACACGTTTATTCCGGCGAAGGGGCAAAAAAAATTATATCCAATTATTTATTTGCATGGCGGGCCCGGCGGGCATATAACAAACTACACGATTCAAATATTTAAATCTCTTGCAGACAGCGGTTACGATGTGTATTTGTATGACCAAATTGGTAGCGGGCAATCGGCAAGGTTAGCAGACATCAATGCGTATACAGCAGACAGACATATAGAAGATTTAAAAGAGATCATTCAAAAGATCAACGCCAAAAAAGTTATTTTAATTGGGCAATCATGGGGAAGCGTTTTGGCTGCATTATTTGCAGCGAACAATGGGGAGAAAATTGATAAAATAATATTTACTTCCCCGGGCCCGGTTTATCCAATTCACGCCGAATTAGCAAATGTAAAACCACCGGACAGTATTCATTTGACAACTCCCTTTTATACAAATCAACAAGGGAATACAAAAGCAAATAACATACGAACAAAAGCCATGACTTTTTTTGCCACAAAGTTTGGAAGAAAGATAGCAACAGATAAAGAAGCAGATAATTTTGCCACTTACTTAAATTTTGAAGTAGATAAATCTACGGTTTGTGATACTTCAAATATTTTAAAAGAAGAATCCGGGAGCGGCTTTTATGCAAGCGTGATGACTTATGCAGGTTTAGCAAAAGTAAAAGATCCACGGCCTGCAATTAAACAACTAACAATGCCTGTGTTAGTGACGAAAGGAACATGTGATAATCAAAAATGGGGATTTACCAATGAATACCTGGAACTATTTAAAAACAGTGAATTAAAAATAATTCCTGGTGCAGGGCATTATATTTCAGTGGAACAACCACAATTGTATATAAAAACGATTTTGGATTTTTTAAATAGATGAAAGCAAATTATTGCTTCGTTAATGTAGTACTGGAAACTACCTTTTCTAATATCTTTTTGGCGGTAATTAAAGGGAATTTTATATTTTCAATTTCAAAAGATTCAAGTACATTTTGAAGTATCTCATCTTTAGAAGGTTTATATATCTTATTTTGCTTTTGCATAGGATAAAGATAAGAAAAAGAATTGAATTTTTAAATGCATGTTTTAAGTTGGCAACTATTTAATAACCGCTCTTAGTGTTTGCACAGCGAATTAAGGTACTAATAAAAGCCTTGCATAAACTAGAATTAGAGTAACATTCATTGAATAAATAGAATATTGCTAAATTGTTTTCCAATCAATCATCTCCGGGTATCTTTAAGTTTATCCGGCCAATGCGAGAAAAAATTTTTCCGCTATTCCTGATCGAGTGAACAATTAATTAAAATTAAATTATCATGAAGACCCTCTTACTCATTTGTGCCGGTCTTTTGTTTTTAGGCCTGGCAGATTTATCCATTGGCTATTATACAATTTTGCGTATAGTTGTTACAATCGGGTCGGTTGCAGTTGTTATTACTGAGTTTGAAAACGGATTCAATTTTTGGGTTATTATTTTTGGTTTAATAGCGGTTATATTTAATCCGCTAATTCCTGTTTATCTCCATGGAAAATCTGCCTGGATGTCTATTGACATTATAGGAGGCATAATTTTCATTATCAAATCATTTACTCTAAAAAAAGCAAAAGAATAATAAACTTAGTAGCAAATCTTTTACAGCAATTCCCTTGTTATGTTGAATCAACAAAACAATTAATTAAAATTTAATACCATATTATTTCCCATTAATTAGTTTATTTGTGCCATTTTATAAACCATGTATGCAGCTTTTTAAGAAAGAAATAAAAATAATTCCTTTTGTTGTATTAATAAGTGTTCTTAATTTTTTATTCTTTCACTACCCCTTTTACAAGTTTGTTTTTAATAATGTAGATTATAAAAGCCTTACCGGTATTACAATTATTTTGAGTTTGATAATCCTGATGCTGGTTGTGAATTCTTTTGCTTTTTTCCTGGTTTGTTTCCTCTCCCGCTATGTGGGGAAATTTTTATTGGTCGTGTTCTTTATACTCAATGCAACTGCTGTGTACTTTATTAATACGTACAGTGTGATCATAGATGAAACGATGATCGGCAATGTGCTCAATACAGATACCGGGGAAGCCACGAGTTTTTTTTCCTTTAAATTAATACTTTACATTATTCTATTGGGCGTTATTCCCGCCATCTATATTATTAAAGTAAAAATAATACCTGTAACAATCAAGCGATTTTTAATCATCATTTCGCTGACCTTAATTTTTATTTTAGGTTTAGTATTTGCCAATGCCAGCAATTGGTTGTGGATTGATAAAAATTCAAAAACATTAGGCGGATTGGCAATGCCCTGGAGTTACACTGCAAATATTTCTTTGTTTTATATTCATAAACACCAGGAAAATGCTAAAGAAATTTTATTACCCAATGCGACCATAAAAGATACCACAAAATCGGTGGTGGTCTTAGTTATTGGCGAATCTTCGAGAAGCGAAAATTATTCTTTATATGGATATAATAAAAATACCAATCCATTGCTTTCTAAAGAACCCAATGTATTTCATTTTAACGCGACCTCTTGCGGCACGTATACAACTGCTGGTGTAAAATGCATTTTAGAACATGAACACACGAATGATTTATATGAAATTTTACCCAATTATTTATATAGAAATGGCGTAGAGGTTGTTTGGAGAACGACCAACTGGGGAGAGCCGCCGATTCATATAAAAAATTACCAAAATACTGAAGCCTTAATGAAAAATTGCACAGGCGAAGGATGTAATTATGATGAAGTTCTTTTGTCTGGTTTAAAAGAACAAATATTAGCGAGTACTAAAAATAAAGTATTAATAATTTTACATACAAGTACCAGTCATGGGCCTACCTATAGCAAGAAATATCCGCCAAGGTTTGAAACTTTTAAACCCGTTTGCAATAGTGTTGAATTGGGAGAATGTTCGCATACTGAATTACTCAATGCGTATGACAATACGATTGTGTATACCGATTATATTTTAGACAGTGTAATTCAAGATTTAAAGCAATTAAAAGACTACAAAAGTGCCATGATATTTGTTTCAGACCATGGTGAATCTTTAGGAGAAAAAAATCTGTATATGCATGGTTTGCCTTTAAGTATTGCACCTAAAGAACAATATACTATTCCTTTTATCGTGTGGATGTCTGATAATAGTTCCAAACAATTGAAGCCATTTAAAGAACTGTCTCAGAACTATGTATTTCATAGTGTATTAAATTTTTTAGGTATCCAAAGTCCTGTGTATAATGAGCAGATGAATATTTTTAAATGATTGATGCTTCCAGCCATTTTTATAAAAATTTAATTATATAATTTTTTAAACTTGTATGAAAGAGTCAGCCCTCTTGCATAAGGACTATTTCTATTCTAACTGCCACATCATCATTCATAGAAAAAAACAATTACCAAAAAATATTTGTTTCCTAAACGGGAAATTATTAATTTTGTAAAAAATTAGGAATGAAGGCCAATTTTGATATTGAATTATTGCCTGATGCAACCAATTTCTTAGATAACGTTGACCATAAAACACGAGAAAAAATTTACTACAATATCAGAAAATCTCAAATTGTAAATGATGAAGATCTCTTCAAAAAATTGAATGAATTCATTTGGGAGTTTAGGACTTTGTATAATGGAAAAGCCTACAGGCTCTTTTCTTTTTGGGATAAATCACACAAGAATGAAACATTAGTAATCGCAACACATGGTATCGTGAAAAAGACTCAAAAAACACCACCAAAAGAAATTAGAAAAGCAGAAAAAATCAGAAAAGGATATTTAGCGAACAAAAATATAAAGAAGTAAAAATGGAAAATAAATTTAAAACAGTAAAGCTTGATACGATGATTAACAAGCACATTGGTAAACGAGGAACACCCAAACGTGTGGCCTTTGAGAACGAGTTGAGGATTGACTTATTAGGACACGCTATAAAACAAGCCCGACAAGAACGCAACCTTACGCAAGAACAATTGGGTGAACTTGTAGGTGTGCAAAAAGCACAAATTTCTAAAATTGAAAACAGTGTAAAAAATGCCAGGTTTGAGACAATCTTAAAAGTATTTGACGCATTGGGTGCCAAAGTAAATTTCAACGTAGAGCTAAACAACAAAACCTTTGCCTAGCCTCAAATCAATTAATTCCATTTGCAGGTATCACTCAATTTTGCAAATGCATTTAGAATGGTAAATTTTAAAAAAGACCAGATATTATACGCTATCAAAACAAATTTCGTTACGTATATATGTTAGATATTCGCAGGATTCAAATAGAAAATCAGATCGCTCATTTATGAAGAAATTTATTTTAATTGTTATAGTTTTTGCTCAATCCTTTCTTTGGCAGAGTTGCACCAAAGAATCTGAAACCCTGCCACTGCCGCCACTTACAGATTATTATCCATTGGCGCTTGGCCATACGCTGGTGTACAGGCTGGATTCTACTTCACTGACTTCATTCGGACAGGCATTGGTCAATAATAGTTATCATTTGAAAGATAGTATTGGCGATACTGTTTTTGATAACCAGGGAAGATTGTCTTACCGCGTTTTCCGTTCCATTACGGATACACTGGAACAAACAGGTTGGGTGCCTTTATCTACGTATTTTATTACGCCTACACCCAATTCTATTGAAGTGGTAGATGATCATAACCTGCGTTTTATAAAAATGAAAGAACCATTGCGCGAAGGTTTTAGCTGGAAAGGAAATTCTTATATTGATACGCGCTCGGCAAATTCTACCGTGCAGTACATGGACAACTGGGATTATGTATATCAAAATAATAATCAAACATTTAACAGTCTTATGGGGCCGATTGATTTTTCAGTTACCGTTTTTCAACAGGATGAAACTTCACCGCCCGGGCCTTTTGATCCGAAATATTACCAGCAAAGAAATTATTCCGTAGAAGTCTATGGCCGCGGTATTGGTTTGGTGTATAAAGATTTCCTGCACTGGACCTGGCAAACTACACCTCCACCGGCATCATTCGCGGATGACAGTTATGGCTTCCGCATCAATTTATTACGCATAGAACAATAGGTTTATACTTTTTGAAGTAATGCCGCAAACATGGTGTCCGCGCGGTGTTCAAAGCCTTTGATCAATTTTTTCTCCATTACTTTAAAAGGAAATTTTTCCAGGATAAAATTGATCGCACCCTCATTTTCTTTTTCATATACGGAACAAGTGATGTATAAAAAATAGCCGCCTTCGTTTACTTGCTGAATGGCATTTTCGATGATCTTTCTTTGCAGGGAAATATAATGAGCCAATTTTTTTTCTGTAAAATAAACCAGGTTTTCTGGCGCTCTTCCCCATGTACCACTGCCACTGCATGGAACATCACAAATCACGAGATCAAATTTTTCTGCTAATTGCAATTTTTCTTTGGCGAGATCTGCTATTAAAAGTTGATAATCAACAATGTCCGCTTCGCGGAATCTTTTAGATAAATTATGCAAAATATTTTCTCGTGAATCAGACACATACAACTGAGCGTTTGGAAAAAAATCTTTTGCAAGAATTGATTTTCCGCCACTCCCGGCACAACAATCCCAAATATTTTTGGGTGAAATATGGTGAAAAAAATCACTTACTTTTTGTGAAGAAAAATCCTGGATAATTACATCTTTACCAACACTTAAAACTTCATCCAGTTTAGTATCCGCTTTAAATGCTAAACAGTTTTCTTCCACTACACAAAAGGGAATTTCTTTTAAATTCAACGCAGAAAAAACAACTTCTTTTTTTCCCGGACGAATGCGAATAAAAACATCCGGCTGATGTAAGTGTGCAGTCGAAAACGCGCTGAAATCAATGCTTTCGGTGAATTCATTTTGCAGCGGAAAAATATTTCCAAACTCAAAGTTGGGATACGATTTTCGCAGTATTTCAATTTTTTCTGATAGCGATTTATTGATTGCTGCCTGCCATTCTTCCGGCAATAAATCAACCCGTGAATCACTTTTTGTGTTGCATAAAAACAAACCTCCTGTGATCGTATTTTCTATTGAAATTCCCGGCAACGATTTCCCCAAACGGAAATAAGAAAAAGTAAAGTGCCTGATCCATTTACGGTCGGTGCCGCCCATTTTTTTTTCTGCGCGAAAAAAATCTTTGAGATAAAGTGAAAAAGGAGATTCGCCTTTATAGGATTGAATAATTTTTGTTGAACTATTCAGGTATGAATGCCACCTGCTCATTTCAAAAGTTTGATTGCATGAAAACAGTATAACATTTTATATAAATCAATTGAATTTTTTATAACTCCAATAAAGATTTCACGGGATCTTTTCCGAAAAGCAACAACTCAGGATTTTCTAATAACTCTTTAATGCGTACCAAAAATCCAACACTCTCTCTTCCGTCAATCACGCGATGGTCATAGCTTACAGCGAGATACATCATGGGTTTGATCACCATTGCGCCATTGATCACCATTGTTCTTTCCTGGATTTTATGCATTCCTAAAATAGCACTCTGTGGCATATTAATTATGGGCGTACTCATCAGGCTGCCAAACACACCGCCATTTGTTATAGTAAAAGTTCCACCCTGTAATTCTTCCATGGTGAGCTTGTTGTCACGCGCTTTCCCTGCAACTTCTATCACTTTCTTTTCTATATCTGCCATGCTTAAACTTTCCACATTGCGTATTACCGGCACAGTCAAACCGCGCGGCGTACTTACTGCAATACTAATATCCGCATAATCATGATAAATCAATTCATCGCCATCAATAAATGCATTCACCGCCGGCCATTCACCTAAAGCGATCGCACTTGCTTTCGCAAAGAAACTCATAAAGCCAAGTCCCACTCCATGCTGTTCTTTAAATTTATCTTTATACATTTTCCGGATCTCCATGATGCGGCTCATATCCACTTCATTAAAAGTAGTGAGCATGGCCGAAGTATTTTTTGCTTCCACTAACCTGCGGCTAATAGTTTTGCGCAGGTTGCTCATTTTCTCATTGCGTGTATTCCTGGAAAATAATTCCTGTCCTTCAAATGCTTTTTTGCCGGGATGCGCCAATGCTTCCAGTACATCTGTTTTCATGATGCGGCCGCGTGCGCCCGTGGCAGGAATGGAAGAAGGATCAATATGCTTATCAGCAATAATGCGAGACGCAACAGGACTTGCTTTTACATGTTGCGATTCCGGTTGCAATACAGTAACTGCAGATGGTATTTCTTCTGTTTTAATATCTTCTTTTTTTGCTACTTCAATTGGAGCCTGTGCCACAGGTGCAGCTGTTTTTTCTTCTGCTACAGGTGCTTCTTCCGCTACTTTTAGTTCAGGCTGCTTTTCAACTGGGGCGGACTTTACAGCAGTTTCATCAATAGTAGCAATTGCATCACCGATCTTCAGTGTATCATCTACTTTGGCAATTGTTTTTAAAATTCCCGCCATTTCCGCGTTCACTTCGAAAGTTGCTTTTTCACTTTCAAGTTCGGCGATCACTTCATCGCGATCCACATAATCGCCATCATTTTTTACCCACTTTAAAAGGGTGACTTCATTAATGGATTCGCCGACAGTAGGAACTTTTATTTCTATCATACATTTTTTATTTCTATTGCTAAAGTATATTTTCTAAATGCTATCTTCTAAAAAATTATTTCTTAAATGGAGAATGCAGTTTCAATAATATCTTCCTGCTCCTGTTTATGCACTTTTGAAAAACCGGTTGCAGGCGAAGCACTTGCATGCCTGCTGATCACACCATAATTGATGTTATCTAAATTCATTTTCAAAAATGAAGCAGCGCCAGCATTCAACGGCTCTTCCTGTACCCAAAACCAAACGGCTTTATTATATTTATTATACAAATCATCCAAAGCCTTTACAGGCAATGGATAAATTTGCTCCAGGCGAATGATCGCAATATCTTTCCTGTTTTCTTTTTCTTGTTTTGCTGCCAGGTCAAAATAAATTTTACCACTACAGAACAAAACTTTTTTCACTTCTGCAACCGCACAAAAATGATCATCCATTACTTCCTGGAAATGGCCACTTGTAAATTCACTTTCATAACTGTATGCACCCGGGAAACGCAGGTTTGCTTTTGGCGAAAAATTGATCAATGGCTTACGGAAATCCCAGGCGAGTTGCCTTCTCAGTAAATGAAATAAATTGGCGGCGGTTGTCACATTTGTCACGACCATATTCAACTCTGCACATAAGAGTAAAAAACGTTCCATCCTTCCACTGCTGTGTTCCGGTCCTTGTCCCTCATATCCATGCGGCAACAATAAAGTGATGCCATTCATACGATTCCATTTTTGTTCGCCCGACGCAATGAACTGGTCAATGATCGTTTGAGCGCCGTTACAAAAATCTCCAAATTGTGCTTCCCAAATTACGAGTGTATCCGGATTTGCCAGGGCATAACCATATTCAAAACCCAGCACACCAAATTCACTTAAGAGCGAATTGTAAATCCAGAATTTTGTATCATCATTTTCCAATGAACTTAAGCGATTAAAAATTTTACCATCATTTTCATCGCGCAAAATTGCATGCCTGTGAGAAAAAGTACCGCGGCGAACATCCTGTCCGCTCATGCGTACATTTTTACCATCCAGTACAAGACTTCCATATGCCATAAGTTCCGCGGTGGCCCAATCCACCTTATTTTCAGATTGATATAATTTAATTTTATCCTGGATAATGCGTTGCACTTTACGAAGTGGTGTGAAATCATCCGGCCAGCTCATCAAAGCATCAAATATTTTTTTAAAATTTTCTTTGCTGATGGCAGTTGCTGGTGATTTTTCAAAATCTGCTTCTGTAGCCCTATGCAGACTTTTCCAGGCAAGTTCAGGTGCCTGGTAATTATACGGCAGCGGGTTTTGTTTTACTTCGTCCAGCCTTTCCTGTAAATCACTCCAGAATTTTTTCTCCATCCCGCTTGCCAGTTCTTTGGCATCCGGTTCTCCATTTTCCAATAAAAACTGGGTATATACTTCCCGCGGATTTGCGTGCTTATCTATGAGTGCATACAATTGTGGTTGGGTAAATTTTGGATCATCGCCTTCATTATGCCCATGCCGCCGGTAACAAACCATATCTATAAAAACATCAAAATTAAATTCCTGGCGGAAACGCGTAGCCAGTTCTACGCAACGCACAACTGCTTCGGGATCATCACCATTTACATGAAAAACGGGCGCATGAATTGCCGCGGCCAGTGAAGAGCAATAATCAGAACTTCTTGCATCATCAAAATCTGTAGTAAAACCAATTTGATTATTGATCACAAAATGAATTGTACCGCCGGTATCATAACCCTGAAGATCACTCATTTGTAATACCTCATACACGATTCCCTGGCCGGCCAGCGACGCGTCACCATGAATTAAAATAGGAAGTATTTTATCGTATTCACTTTTGTATAAAATATCTGCTTTAGCCCGCGCAAAACCAACAACCACGGGATCCACGGCTTCCAGGTGGGAAGGGTTGGGCATCAATTTTAGATGCACTTCTTTTCCTGAAGGTGTTTTAATATCACTTCCATAACCCATATGGTATTTCACGTCGCCGCTGCCCATGGTTTGATCGAGCTTGGCTGTTCCTTCAAATTCACTGAATATCTGGCCATAAGTTTTGCCCAAAATATTTGCCAGTATATTTAGTCTGCCGCGGTGTGCCATTCCAATAACTGCTTCCTGCACACCATGTTCCGCTGCGATATTTATGATGGCATCCAAAGCAGCGATCGTAGTTTCCCCGCCTTCCAGGGAAAATCTTTTTTGGCCTACATATTTTGTATGCAGGAATTTTTCAAAAATGACACCTTCATTTAATTTATCGAGGATTCTTTTTTTCTGTTCAAGTGGTAAAGGCTTATCAAACGATTGTTCCATTTCCCGCGTGATCCAGTTAATTTTTTCCTGGTTGGTGATATATTTAAATTCCACACCAACGCTTCCTGCATATATTTTTTGAAGGTGTTCGAGGATATTCCGGAGGGTGGTTGTACCCAGTCCGAGAATTTCGCCACATTTATAATTTTGATCCAGGTCACTCTCGGAAAGGCCGAAAAAAGACAGGTCTAAATTGGCGTTCCGGTCTTTTCGCTCCCGGATAGGATTTGTTTTGGCGATTAAATGGCCTTTATTCCGATAGCCCAGGATGAGGCGGTACACTTTAATCTCACGTAATGCGTCCACAGGAATTTCGGTGGCCTTTTCCTCCGGCGGCAAGGTTTGGGCTAATCCATTGGTCGCTTTATTGGAAACGGCGAAGTCAAATCCTTCAAAGAATTTTTTCCATTCTGCGTCAATACTTGCCGGATCTTTTAAAAAATCATTATATAATGTCTCTATAAATGCCGGGTGTGAGCCGGTGATATATGAAAAATCTTTCATTCTATTTGTATTTGGAAATTCAAAATGTACAGGTGCTGCAAATATCGGTCTTTGCAGGCAATAAACGAATGTATAAAGAAGACATTTCTACGCATTATGAATTTTTTAAAAAATTAACCCTATATAAAATTTCTCCATATAAAAATCTCTGCTTACCTTTGCCGTCCGAAAAAAAAATTAATGGCAAATCATAAAGCAACAAAAAAGGACGTGCGCCAGGCAGCAAAAAGAAGGGACCGCAATAAATATTATGGTAAAACAACCCGTAATGCTATCCGCGTACTGAAAGCTGAAAAAGAAGGTACACAGAAAAAAGAGCAATTGCCCAATGTAATTTCAATGATTGATAAAATGGCTAAGCGGGGAATCATTCATAAAAATAAAGCAGGCAACCTGAAGAGTAAATTGACCAAGCACGTGGCTGCAGGTGTTTAAAACAATTTTATTTTAAATTCATTCATCCTGGTTTTTGCCGGGATTTTTTTTGCCCTTACTGAAAAATATAATGAAGCGGTTTTTATTTTCACCTGTAAACTGGTACGTGATTTTTGCGTGATGAATTTTTATGATTTTTTCTACGATTGCCAGGCCTAAACCAAAACCTTTCGTAGTGTTTTTATTTTCACCCCGGAAAAAAGGCAGGAACAATTTCTCTGCTTCATCCTTCTTTAAACCTTTGCCGGCATTTTCAAAAATAATATTGACACCTTTATCATTTGTGTCAAGTACAATATCAATTCTTTTATCCGGCGAATAATTGTATGCATTTTTAATAAGATTATTAAAAGCTACCCGTAACAATTCCGGGTGGCCATTCACTAAAATTGCATCTTCACTTTCAGGCGTGGTGGCAAATTCAAAGTTAATATGAATGCCGGGATAACTTTTTTTAGCAAAAGAAATACAATTATAAACCACGTCATCCAGCCGCGTCAAAGGTGAGAGTTGCAGGTTATCAATTTGTTCGTATTGTGAAAATTGCAGCAATGTATTGATCAGGGAGATCAACTCCAGTTCATCTTCTTTTAAAGATTGCAAAATCCGGAGGTATTCATTTTTATCCAGGTCTTTTTCCAGTGCGTAATCTGTTTGAAGGAGCATATTCGCCAATGGTGTACGCAGTTCATGCGATGCATGCCGTACAAAATTTTTCTGATTTTCAAAAGCACGTTCCAGCCTGTCGAGCATACCATTCATATTCGTGGCAACCTGTACAATTTCATTTGTTTTAAAATTTCCTTTTACTACTTCTACCCTTTTTTTCAAATCGCTTTCTGATATATGCCGCATCTGGATACTTAGTTTTACCAGGGGTGCGGTGACAATAAATACATAATAAAAAGAAAAAAGAACAATAAAAATAATGGAGGCTAAAGCGACCATGATTAAAATATTTTTTAGTTGCGCCCGCTGGCTTTCTTCAAAATAAGTATTTACCGATACGATGGTATAACAATAATCTTTCCCCTGCCGGTAAAATAAGCCAACAGATAATGATTCTCCGTTTTCAAAATAGTACGGGCTGTTTTCCCGGATGCTGTCCAGGATTATATTTCTTAAATCATGAATAGCTGTATCCGGGTAACTGAAAACTAATTTTTTTTGTGTATTAAAAATAATGATGCTGATGGCTTTATTGCCTGCAAAATCTTTAGGCTCATTGGCCTCTGCACTATCTTCCAGTAAAGCATTCTTGTGCAACCTGAAATATAAAAACGAAGCTTCATTGGCCTCTGCCAATAAAAACTTTTTCTCATCTGTATCTTTAGAATGTTCATATAAAAAATATACACTCCCAAAACTTAAAGCAAGAATGGCAGAGATGACCAGTGTGAGGACCAGTAAAAATTTAGACCTTAAATTCATACACGTTAATCTTCATTAATATAATAACCGAAGCCCGTTTTGGTATGTATCAATTTTGGTGAAAAATTCTTATCAATTTTATTGCGCAGGAAGTTGATATATACTTCCACTGTATTAGTACCTGTCTCAAAATCAAGGCCCCAAACTTTTAAAAGAATTTCCTTTTTAGAAATAGCATTGCCTTTATTACGGCAAAGCAGTAAAAGCAAAGCAAATTCGCGAATAGTTAAGTTAATGGTCACACCTGCACGGCTGACCGCTTTATTGGTAATATTTATTTCGAGGTCATTTATCTTTATGATTTCTTCAAAACCAGGGCCGCCTTCGGATCTTTTTAAAAAAACTTTCATACGGGCCAATAATTCATTGATGTGAAATGGCTTCACGATATAATCATCAGCGCCAGCTTCAAAGGCAAGAATTTTATCGTGCATATCTCCCAAAGCTGTAAGCATGATCACCGGCACATGGACATTTTTTTCCCTGAAGCCCCGGCAAATATTGATGCCGCTCATATCTCCCAAATTTATATCAAGGATTATAAGCGAATAATTGATGCGGCTTAATAATTCTACAGCAATAGTTCCTGAAACTGCCAAATCCGTTTCATAGCCATGGGCAATTAATTCCTGCTGAACAAATAAACCAATCTTAGGCTCGTCTTCTGCAATTAAAATTCGATGTACCTTTAAACTTTCCATTTTATACTAAATCTTAAAAGGCTAAATTTAATGAAAAAAATTACTTTATTAACCATCTTATTTTTGGGAAACTTTTTTGCAAACAATTTAAAGGCACAAGACCTCACAACCGTTTTTGAAAAAAGTGAAGGAAAAAAATCCGCAACTTATTTTGAATGCATCGCATTTTATCAAAACCTCGCGGCTAAATATTCCACTATAAAAATACTTTCGGGAGATACTACAGATTCAGGTTATCCATTAAATCTTGTGTTATATTCTACTGATAAAACTTTCAGCCCTGAAAAAATACATTCGGAAAACAAGATCATTATTCTTGTAAATAATGACATTCATCCAGGTGAACCGGATGGCCTGGATGCAAGTATGATGCTGCTGCGCGATCTCGCTTCCGGAAAAATAAAAAGCGCTGAGAATGTAGTGTTTGCAGTGATTCCCGCGTATAATATTGGCGGCGCATTGAACAGGAGCAGTTATTCCAGGGTCAATCAGAATGGCCCGGAAAGTTATGGCTTTCGCGGTAATGCGGAAAACCTGGACCTCAATAGAGATTTTATAAAAGCCGATTCAAAAAATGCATTTGCTTTTGAGAAAATATATCAGTGGCTGAAGCCGGAAGTGTTTATAGATAACCATGTGAGTGATGGCGCAGATTATCAATACACCATGACCTTGCTCACCACGCAGCATAATAAACTCGGCGGACCACTCGGTGTTTTTTTACATGATATTTTTGAGCCTGCACTATATAGTAGTATGCAAGAAAAAAATTGGCCGATGACACCATATGTCAATTTTGAAGATGGAAATCCCGATAAAGGCTGGGCTGCTTATTACGAATCACCGCGCTATAGCAGTGGCTATACTACCCTATTTCAAACAATAGGTTTCACTGCAGAAACGCATATGCTGAAACCATATAAAGACCGCGTAGAAAGTACGTATGCATTGATGCAATCTTTAATGGAACAATCATCCATTCACGCGCAGGAAATATTTTCCAAAAGAAAAAAAAGTATTGAAGACGTGATGTTGCAGGATAGTTTTGCACTCGGCTGGCGCGTGGATACCACAAAATATGACCTCATCAATTTTAAAGGATATGAAGCGCTTAGCAAAACAAGTGATGTTACCGGCATGCCGCGCATGTATTATGATCATTCAAAACCTTTTGAGAAAATGGTGAATTTTTACAACACATTCGTTCCCGTGAATACCGTGAAAAAGCCCCTGGCATATATCATTCCGCATGGCTGGCATGAAGTGATAGACCGGTTAAAATTAAATGGCGTTCAATTGCGCATGCTGCAAAATGATACAGATATAAACGTTGATTGGTATCATATAGATGATTTTAAAAGTTATCCTAAACCGTATGAAAAACATCATGTCAATTATTCTGTTACGCTGAGCACACAGAATGATCAACTGCATTTTCTAAAAGGTGATTATATGATTTATACCAACCAGCCTGCAAATCGTTATATCGTGGAAACGCTTGAACCCAAAGGCGATGACAGTTATTTTTACTGGAATTTCTTTGACGCCGTATTACAGGAAAAAGAAGGTTATAGCAATTATCGCTGGGAAGATGTGGCCGCAAAATATTTGGTGGCTCACCCGGAATTGCAACAAAAGCTCGATGAAAAAAGAAAGGCAGATCCCGATTTTGCAAAATCTGCGGATGCACAATTAAATTTTGTTTACAAAAATTCACCGTATTACGAACCGGCTCATTTGCGCTATCCTGTATATCGTTTAATGCAATAATGGTTCGCTTTTAAAACTAATCCTGGGCCTGTTTAATTTTCCCGGAGCCGGCTACATGCTGCGTCAGCTGAGGGTTTCCGAGATAGGAGACATCGCCACTCCCGGATATTTTTACATCAAGGGATGCGGCAGCAAATACATTCGCATTACCTGTGCCATTGATAATGATTGAAACATTTTCAGCCTTTAATTCTTTTGATTTAAAATCACCCTGCCCGTCGATCATGATCTTCAGGTCTTTTGTTTCACCACTTAATTTTATGTCTCCTGTACCGGCAATATGGGCATTTACGGAAGGCGTATTCACTTGTAATGAAATATTTCCACTGCCTACAATTTCCACTTTCAAATAATCTGCGCCGGTAAGCATGGAAGCACTGGTTACATCTGCACTACCATTCACACTCAACTCAGACAATTTATCTGTGGTGAGTATTAAATGAATATCATTGGATGAGGAAATATCAAAGCCGTCTTTGGTGCGAATAGCAAGCCGGTTTTCCTTTTCATCAATAACTATATAGGGTAAAATATTTTCATCTGCCATTACCTGTATAGATTTCGAGTTTCCTGGTACAATTTCAAGATCATATTTTCCTGTAAGCAATACCTTATCAGCAATGGTCAACGTTTTTTCCAAATGACCGGGCTTACCATTCCCCTTAATCCTTTCATGGAAATTGCCATTGCAGGAAAATAAAAATAAGATGGCCGTACAGGCAAATAATAACACAGGAATTTTCTTCATAATTTCAACGTTTCTGGTTAAATAAATTAAAAATAAGATTTTCTGTCAATGAAGCAACTGGTACGGGTAAAATTTAATTTCAAAATTAAATTACCTTCGCGGCAAACCTGTTTTTTGAAAACGGGAGAGATACCTCTTTTATGACAGAAAAAATATTGATCCTTGATTTTGGTAGCCAATACACCCAATTAATAGCCCGCGCAGTCCGCGAAGCAAATGTCTTCTGTGAAATTATTCCTTTTCAGCAAAAATTTGATGTTACAGATTCCAATTTAAAAGGCGTTATTCTCAGTGGTTCTCCATGTAGTGTTAATGAAGCAGATGCACCTACAATTGATATCAGCGAAATTGTAAAACATGTATCAGTTTTCGGTATTTGCTACGGCGCTCAATTAATGGCAAAACAATTTGGGGGCCGCGTGGATAAATCCAATAAAAGAGAATATGGCCGTGCTAAACTGATCGTGACTGCACAAAATGAATTACTAGATCAGCAAATGTCCGGATCACAGGTCTGGATGAGCCATAGTGATTCTATTACAGTTTTACCGGAAAATTTTGAATTGCTTGGCCAAACAGAAAGCATACCTGTCGCGGCTTTCAGGAAAATTTCCAACGATGAAAATGGTTTGTTCGGCATACAATTTCATCCCGAAGTTTATCATACTACAAATGGAAAAAATATCATTAAAAATTTCCTGGTAAATATTTGTCATTGCACGCAGGACTGGACGCCGGCAATGTTTGTGCAGGAAACAATTGATAAAATTAAAAAAGAAGTTGGCAACAGTCACGTGATCATGGCTTTAAGTGGTGGTGTAGATAGTACTGTTGCCGCAACATTAATTCATAAAGCAATTGGCAATCGTCTCCAGGGAATTTTTGTAGATAATGGTTTGCTGCGCAAAAATGAATTTGAACAGGTTTTAGAAACCTATCGCGAGCTTGACCTCAATGTGAAAGGCGTTGATGCAAAAGATTTATTTTATGAAGGTTTAAAAAACGAAACTGACCCGGAGAAGAAAAGAAAGATCATTGGCAAAACATTCATTGATGTTTTTCATAATGAAGCACAAAAAAACACCGAAGCGGTTTTTTTAGGACAAGGCACTATTTATCCGGACGTTATTGAAAGTGTAAGCGTGCATGGCCCTTCCGTTACCATAAAATCACATCATAATGTTGGTGGATTGCCTGAATCCATGCATTTAAAATTGATTGAACCACTCCGATTTTTATTTAAGGATGAAGTGCGTAAAGTGGGATTGGAATTGGGTATCCCGGGATCCATGATTCATCGCCATCCTTTCCCCGGGCCCGGACTTGGCATAAGAATTCTGGGTGATATCACGCCGGAAAAAGTTGCTTTATTACAGGCAGCAGATACCATTTTTATACAGGCTTTAAAAGAAAATAATTTGTATGATAAAACCTGGCAGGCAGGTGCTATTTTATTGCCGGTAAAAAGTGTGGGCGTTATGGGCGATGAAAGAACCTATGAATTTACCATTGCGCTGCGTGCCGTGACTTCAGTAGATGGCATGACGGCGGACTGGGCACATTTACCCTACGAATTCCTGGCAGATGTTTCTAATAAAATTATTAATGAAGTGCGGGGCATTAACCGGGTTGTGTATGATATCAGCAGTAAACCGCCTGCAACTATTGAATGGGAATAAAAGGCATGCAAATTGCATTATTGCAAAAAATTTTAAGCAACAAATGATTCTTTCAAAAAAAATATTCCTTTTTATTTTCACACTAATCTTGTTTTGTCGTGCAGGTGCGCAAACCACCGATAGTTTATCTTCAAATAAGATCGCTGTTTTAATTCCATTTGATCTTGATTCTGCCTACACAGGATACAGTTATAATTTGGGTACTTTAAATATCCCGCATTATTTTATGCCCGGCCTCGATTTCTATAATGGGGTAAAACTGGCATTAGATTCACTGCAAAGAGACAGCATTAATTTAGATGTCTGGGTGTATGATACAAAAAGCAAAACAAAACCGGTGAGTGAGATCATTAAAGAGTTGAACAGGATCTCTCCCAATTTGATCATAGCTTCATTCACTAATACTTCAGAGCAAAAAAGTTTTGCCGAATTTGCGCTGCGCAAAAATATTCCGGTAATTTCTGTTACGTATCCGAATGATGCATATCTCCATGGCAATCCATTTTTTATCATGGAAAATTCAACATTGCAAACGCATGTAGATAGTTTATATAGTTATGTTTCCCGCGCTTACCATAATTCAAAAATTATTTATTTATCCAGGAAAGGATATATTGAAGAAAAAATAAAGAAACAATTTTCGAACCTGAATAAAAATGATAAAAGTCTAAAATTTTCTTTCCTTGAACTCAATACCAAACCATCGACGAGTGATTTAATTCCGTTGATGGATAGTACAAAAGAAAACATTTTTATATGCGGTGTTTTAGATGAAGCCTATGGCTTAAACCTGGTAAAATCTTTAAGCGATGCTACGGCTTATTCAACAGTGGCAATTGGTATGCCCACCTGGGACGGAATCCGGGCGCTTACATACAGCAATTGCAATAATGTGCGGATCATATATACTTCACCATTTCATTATACCGGGGGTATGCAATCAGTGGACAGGCTTAAAGAAATTTATAAACAGCGTTTTTATTCCAATCCCGGGGATATGTTATTTAAAGGTTATGAAAGCACTTTATATTTCGGAAAATTATTATCACGCTATAATAGCGACATGATCAATCACCTTAATGATCCTGAATTTCTTGTTGCTACACAATTTAATTTTCAACCGGTCACTTTAGATGAAGACAGCCAGTTGCCGGATTATTTTGAAAATAAAAAAATATATTTCATCAATATGCTGAATGGCGCAGTAACTGGTGTTTTTTAAAAAAAGGTTATTTAATTTCATAAAAAAATTAAGACGAAAAAAGTTCAACGCAAAAATAATTTGCCGGGCCCGGGTTATGCGATCATCCTGGAATGGTTGCACAGTAAGGGTTTAGCGCCATTTCCCTACCAGGAAGAAACCTGGAATGCAATTATGGATGGGAGAAGTGGTTTGGTAAATGCACCAACAGGTTGTGGTAAAACATATGCTGTTTTTCTTGGCGCATTGATTCAATTTTTAAATGAAGAAAAAAAAGAAAAAGGTAAAAAAAATGGTGTGCGTTTAATTTGGATAGCACCATTACGTTCCCTGGCAAAAGACCTGGCGCGTGCCATGCAGGAAGCTTTAAATGAATTAAAAATTCCCTGGCGCGTTGGCATTCGCAATGGCGATACAACAGTTTCAGAAAGACAAAAACAACAACGCAATATGCCGCAGGTGCTCATCATTACACCTGAAAGTTTGCATCTTTTATTAGCACAAAAAAATTACCCGGAAGTTTTTAAAAATTTTAAAATTACGGTGATCGATGAATGGCACGAACTTGTTGGCAGTAAACGCGGCGTGCAGGCCACATTGGCTTTGAGCCGTTTTTTAGGAATGCATCCTGTTCAAATATGGGGCATCTCTGCAACAATTGGAAATTTACAGGAAGCCAAAGATGTTTTATTATACAGTCTTCCTGAAAAAGAAAAACAAGTAGCGAAAATTATTACGACCACCTTGCAGAAAAAAATAGAAGTCCATTCTGTGTATCCCGATGAGATTGAAAAATATCCATGGGCCGGGCATTTGGGCATTAAGCTGGCGCAAAAAGTTGTGGACATTATTGATGAAAATAATACAACGCTTATTTTTATTAATACAAGGGGAATGAGCGAAACCTGGTACCAGGTCATTTTGCAAATCGCCCCACACCTCGCTGGTGCATTGGCTTTGCATCATGGAAGTATAGATCGCAAACTGCGTGAATGGATCGAAGAATCATTACATACTAAAAAATTAAAAGCAGTTGTATGTACGGCCAGTCTCGATCTTGGTGTGGATTTCAGGCCGGTTGATACAATCATACAAGTCGGTTCTCCGAAAGGTGTAGCGCGATTTTTACAAAGAGCTGGGCGTAGCGGGCATGCACCGGGAGAAACCAGTAAAATTTATTTTGTACCCACACATTCACTGGAATTAATTGAAGTAGCTGCATTAAAAAAAGCCATTGAAATTAATTTAATTGAAAGCCGCACACCCCGTGTTCTTTGTTTTGATGTGCTCATTCAATACCTCTGCACACTCGCGATAGGCGAAGGTTTTTTACCGGAAAATATTTTTAAAGAAATAAAATCTACCCATTGTTTTGAAAGTATAACCGACACAGAATGGCAACAGGTAATAGCACAAATAACCAATGGTGGTGTGGCCTTACGCGAGTATGATGAATTTAAAAAGATTGAGATTGATGAAAGCGGTATATATAGAATTAAAAACAGGCAGGCTGCCATGCGGCATCGCATGAATATCGGAACAATTGTTAGTGATGCCATGATCAAAGTGAAATTGGCCAATGGAAAATTTCTTGGTGTGGTAGAAGAATGGTTTATCAGCAGGCTCAGCCCGGGTGATGTTTTCACTTTCGCAGGACGAAACCTGGAGTTTGTAAAAATAAAAGATATGGCCGTTCAGGTAAAACCATCGGCCTCCAAAAAATCCATTGTGCCAAGCTGGAATGGAGGCCGGATGCCGCTTTCAGCAAACCTCGGATTATTATTAAGAGAAACCTTAAATAAAGCATCCAATCCTACAGAAACGGAAATAGAATTAAAAATACTTGCTCCGCTATTAGATTTACAAAAAGAATTATCACATATTCCAACTGCCGGTGAATTATTAATTGAATATATCCGGACGAAAGATGGTTATCATTTATTTGTATATCCTTTTGAAGGAAGATTGGTACATGAAGCAATGGCTTCGCTACTGGCAAGCAGGATCAGTAAAATAAAATCCATTACTTTTTCTTTGGCGATGAATGATTATAGTTTTGAGTTATTGAGCGATCAGCCAATTCCAATTCATGAAAAAAATATTTATCAACTTTTTTCGGAAGACAATTTAATTACAGATATACAGGGCAGTGTAAATGCGAATGAAATGGCTATGCGGAAATTTAGGGAAGTCGCAACAATTGGTGGGCTTGTATTCCAGGGTTTCCCGGGCGAACAAAAAAAAGCGCGGCATTTGCAGGCTTCCACTTCACTCATTTACAAAGTGTTTGAAGAATATGAACCGGAAAATATTTTAATACGTCAAGCTTACCAGGAAGTTTTTTTTGATCAAATGGAAGAAGAAAGATTGCGTGCTGCATTGCAAAGAATTCAACATTCAAAAATTATTATCACTACACCGGACAGGCTTACTCCATTTTGTTTCCCGGTGAAAGTGGACAGTATGCGCGAAACAATTTCTTCCGAACAACTTGAAGACCGCATTCAAAGAATGATTACACAGCAAACTTAAATCCTGGTTAAATGGACTACTTTATATTTGTACAAAAAATTTGAACAAACCTTTTTACATAGAAATTTGCGAACAGGAATTGTGGCTCCTGGCTGAAAAAGCAATTTACTGGCCGGCGCAGAAAATGCTGATTATTTCAGACGCTCATCTGGGGAAGGCAGGCCATTTCAGGAAATCTGGAATTGCAATTCCGCAATCCGTTTTTTTACACGACCTACAGAAATTATTTACACTCATTCAAAATACACAATGTGAAACCTTGCTTGTTTCCGGAGATTTTTTTCATAGCGTGGAAAATAAAGAACTTGAACTTTTCACTAAATGGAGAAATGATTTTCCTTTTTTAAAAATAAAACTCATCATGGGCAACCATGATATTTTATCGGAAAAATCATACAATCAATCAGGCATCGAATGCATTGAAAATAGGTATCAAGAGGAAGAACTTTTTTTTATACATGATTGCGAAAATATTTCTAAAGAATCAACCGGCTACGGATTCTGCGGCCATATACATCCTGGCGTACGCATTTCTTCAAAAGCGAAACAATCAATCGTACTGCCTTGTTTTCATTTTACCAAACAATATTGTATAATGCCCGCATTCAGTGCATTTGCAGGCGCTGTGCAGGTACGAAAAAAAGATGGCGACAGGATTATTGCAGTCGCTAAAAATACATTGATTGAAATTACTTCGGAACAAACAGGCAGATAATTCGTTATTCTTATTACTATACAATAGTTTCAAAAAATCTTACATTTTACTCACCATTTTCTTTTTAAATAAATTTTGCGCGTCTATATAATACACAAACTTTACGCTGATCTCATTGCTGTGTGGCACATTAAAAATCTGTTGGAAGTTTTGTGTATATTTTTCATACGGATACCCGGGTATATATGCATCCGGACCAAGTGCATTTTTCCAGGCAATGATCAGCCTGCTGCCTAAACGAAAATCCCAAGTAAAAAACATATCAATATTGAATGCATTAAAATTTTCATCCAGTCCATCTGTAAATGGCCGTGGCAGATAATTTCCATCCTGCAACACATCATAAAATTCGTGGTAGTTTACTTTACTCCAGTAATGCCTGGCGCGAAATGATATATTCATCCTCGACTGAAAATAATAAACTGCATTGAGCGATGTTGTAAATTGTGTGACAGACCTTAAGCCAACAATGGGTTCACCCGTTACCGGATCAGAATATGCCCAGCCAATATTTCCTTTATCATATTCTTTGTTGCCCTCAATACTCACGCTCAATTTTGGATTAAACCGATACCTAAAGCCGAGATCAGCATTATAATATGGATCATCTTTTTGCGGAGATAAACCTGCATACCCAAATTCATAATTTACAAATATTTTTTTCCTGCTGTCTGTGCTGCCATTTACTGAAAAAAAAGTAAATGGTGCCTTGTTTAAGTGCCTTCCGGGTGTTCTTAATTCATAAAAATCGTGGTCTGATAAAGGATGACTGACAATATGCAAAGTAGCATCCCAAAAATTTGTGAATACATTTGTAAAGCGTCCGTCAAGTTCCAATTGGTTAAAAGCTAATGGAACCAACAGATTTGTATATTGTACATCAAATTCATAATGTCTTTGATTAAATAATTTACTTGGTGTAAATTGGTTCCAGCTAAAGTAACCTCCATTCGTAAATTCATTGGGTGCCTGTAAAATACCGAGGTCATTCGGATCATAGGTTTTAGATTCTATATTGTTGAATACGCCCCATTGCCATGTGCCACTCACTTTTTCAAAGCTGCTGGAAGTCTTATACCCGTTATGTGGATCTAATCCTGTAACATAGCTGAAATAACCACTTGTTTGAAAATTATAATTATTCTTTTTATCAAATAAAGAAAGATTCACTGCAGACACATTTGCATCTCTCGCATTGCCGTTGCGGATAACGTTGGTATTGGTAAATGTAACGCTGGAGCGGTTTTTCAGTGATTGATCCAGCACGATAATATTATAATTGGCCAGCGGCTCGGTCTGGTAGTCTATTTTATTTCCTTTTTCGTCCTGGAAAGTGGCATGCATTGGCGCGGTCACTGCATTAAAAATACCTATACCCAAACCTTTTTCCGTGCGACCGGAAAATTTGGTGCCATTATAAAGTTGTGTCGCTGAGGGATTTTTTAAAATAGTATAATTACTGTCCGCAGCTATACTTAATGCATTATAATACCCGCCCGGTATACTGCCAACACGCCGCGAATAAAAGATTCCGGCTTTATTAAATAGTTCAGTGCCTTCTGTAAAAAATGGCCTGTTCTCGTTATAAAATTTCTCATAGGGTGATAAATTCAAAACAATATTATCACTTTGCACCTGGCCAAAATCCGGTATAAGTGTAACGTCCATGGTGAACGCCTGGTTAATGCCATATTTCACATCCATACCTCCATTATGTATGAAACTATTCAGATCACCCTGGTTGGTTGGAACAGTGCGGTATCCTGTAGATATATAAGGTAATAATGATAGCCGTAAAGGTGGTGATAAATTTTGAAGTCCCGTCAATAATCCTTCCTGGCTTAGTATTCCTGATTCTTTTGGATTGACAGGGTTCCAATAAGATTTTTCATTTACACGACGTATAAAACGATTAAAATTGATGCCCCATTGCTGCACATCTTTTTTGGCAAAACGTATCGCGGAATATGGAATTTTCATTTCAACAGACCAGCCTTTATCGGTGATGGCTACCCGGCTGTCCCAAACTGCATCCCAGTTATAATCACCACCTCCATTGTCATTGCCATTATCAGATGAATTATTCGATGAAGAAATTTTTGCATCACTTTGCACATTGGCAGAAGTAACAATAAATTCAAAAGCGTTTTGCTGGTCGTGGTATGTATCGAAAGTCACCCCAAAATTATCCGCATCCTGGAATTGTTCCCTATCTCTTTGCGTAAGTTGTTTTTTGATGAGGTTGGGATCATCTTGTAAAAATGCACCGATATAAATTGCTTCATCTGTATAAATAACTTTTACCTCCGTCGGCTGGATGGAAGGCTTTCCAAAATCGGGGAAATTCGTGATGAAGCCTTTTGCAACTGGCACATTCTGCCAGGCCGCATCGTCTAGTATTCCATCCAGTTTTGGTGGTACCGGAACTTTTACAGCCTGCAGCGTTTTTTGCTGTGCAAATAAAGTAGTCAGCGGGAAAAGTAAAAAAAGAAAAATATATTTTTTAAGCATTCATTGCAGGTTGAAAATCGAAGATATATTGTAAGGATTTTCAAAAATATAAAACATGATAAGAGGTAACTGCCTTATTTGAAAAACATGAATGTTAAACTCTTTAACTTTTTTTGGAAATTATTTATATTTTTAAATGCTGGCAAATACTTTTTTCTTCTGAAACAATTGAAATAATAAACCAAACAAAATCACACTCAATGCGCCTACTACATTTAACCATAAAAAGCCTAAGCCAATAATATTTTGATTATCTAAATAAAATAATACAATGACTATGATCTCAGAGATGACTGCACTGCGAAAAACCGCATTACCATTGATTCTTTTCAAATAAAATGCCACCAAAAAAATACCCAGCATTACGCCATAAAATAAAGATCCCAATACATTCACCGCTTCAATAAGGCTGCCCAGTTTATTGGCAAACTGTGCAATAAAAATACTGAAAACGCCCCAGCCAAATGTGTACCATTTCGACAAATTATACTTTTTCAGTTCCGCAATTTCCAAAGGCATAGGATGTGCTTTATGTTTTTTAAATCGTAAGTAAAAATCTACCATCGTACTTGAAGCCAACCCATTTAGTGCCGCGGCAATAGATCCCCAGGAAGCTAAAAAAATAACAGCAATGATCAATCCGACAAGGCCAATGGGTAAATGATCCACCACATACCGGATAAAAATATAATTTGAATCATTTGTATCTATAGAAGCATCTGCATTTTTTAATGTGGCTTTATATTCATTGCGCAATGTGTTGACTCTGCTCGCAACGTTTTGCAGACTGTCTTTATAAATTTCTTTTGCAATATCTTTATTGCGCACAGCATCCGCATATTGCATCGCGTATTTTGATTGTAAACGGGAAACCATTTCAAAGTCTGTATTAATTTGCCGCAACGTATCCCCGGACTTTGATTGAAATACTTTTTCCGGAACGGCACGGTTAAAAAAAACAGGTGCTTCATTAAACTGGTAATAAGAAAAAAGCAAAGCGCCGATTAGTAAGATCAAAAATTGCATGGGAATTTTGACTAATCCATTCATTAATAATCCTCGCCTGCTTTCTTTGGTGTTTTTTGATGTAAGATATCGGCCCACCTGGCTTTGGTCCGTTCCAAAATAAGACAGGGCGAGGAAAAAGCCACCAATAATACCACTAATAATATTGTATTTATCTTTCCAGTCAAAACCATCTTTTGTGATGCCGGAAGTAATCACATTTAATTTTCCCGAAGCGCCGCTTACATACAAAGCATCCGTAAAATGTATATTGGCCGGCATTTGATGCACGATAAAATAACCGGCCAGGAACATGGCTGTAAAAATAATTCCGAGTTGCAGTTGTTGTGTGTAAGCAACCGCTTTCGCGCCGCCACTTACGGTATAAATAATTAAAATCCCACCCATAAAAATATTCGTCCAGAAAATGTCCCAGCCCAATAGGGATGATAAAATAATAGAAGGGGCATAAATGCTGATGCCCGTGGAAAAGCCGCGTGATAATAAAAATAATGCGGAAGTGAATGTGCGTGTTTTTACATCAAAACGTTGTTCCAAAAATTCATACGCCGTAAAGACCTTCAATTTTTTAAAGATGGGCACAAAGCTGATGCTGATCACGATCATGGCGAGTGGAAGGCCAAAATAATATTGCACAAAACGCATTCCATCGGTGAAAGCTTGTCCCGGTGCGGATAAAAAAGTAATAGCGCTGGCCTGCGTTCCCATGATACTAAAAAGCACCATGTACCAGGGCAATGACCGGTTGCTGAGAAAATAACCATCCAAATTTTTTGACGTGCGGCTTTTATACAAGCCATACACAACAATGATAGTGAGTGTGCAGAATAAAACGATCCAGTCAATACTGCTCATGAAAAATATTTAGTGAACCATAGAAAAAATAAAATGAGTATCCCTAAAAAAAGACTTAACGCGACGTACCAGCGCATCCAGTTCTTTTTAGCAGAAGCTCTTTTATTATCCATGGAAAAATAATTTTAAGTGAACTTAGTTCAATCACTTTTATTCCCGCACAATTTTATTTTAAAATAATTATTTATTTTTTGGCATTGCAATGAGGTTGGCAAATAATTTAAATGCGCCATCCAATCCTGCCGGTAATTCCCTGAAAAAAACCAAGCTTGCATACGCAAAATTTCCTTTACCAAAAGGTGTGATAATAAGGCTGCCATTGGATTCCGGCTCATCTGCATCATGCATGCCAAAAATAGCTGCGTAATGGCTATCTATTTTTTCTGCCTGGTAAATACTGCGTTCCTGGATCCAGCTGTCAAAGTCTTTTTGGGAAATCTTATTGGGAAAATTCAACACTTCATGCTGCGGCAGTAAAAATTTTACATCCGCATTTTCATCCGTCACCCTTGTGCGGCTAATAGTAAATGGATAAGGACCGATTGCAAAAGGTACACCTGATAATTGATTATTCGTATTGTATTGAACAATTAAATTTCCACCTTCTTTTACAAATTGCATGAGCACTTCATATTTCCCCGGAAGCCAGTCCAGCACATTGTATGCACGCACGCCGGTAATAATTACATCAAAAGATCTTAACTTTTGCATGGTGATATCTGCTTCATGTAAAACAGTAACTGCATAACCCATTTGCCGCAAAGCCGCTTCGACTTTATCTCCTGCACCTTCTATGTAGGCAATCCGTTTTTGTGCGACAACAATTTTCTCGCTGGAAATTTTCATTGAATCCGTAGCCAGATAATTGATATCAGGAATATGCGCATACCGAATGGAATGAATTCGTTTATCAAAAACTGTATTTTTTCCATCATAATTAATTTCCGCACCTGCATATAAATGCCCATTTAAATCTCCATTTTTCAAAGCCGAAACGGGTACTGAAAAACTATATTGTTTTCCATTTTCAAAATCAATAATCGTATCGCGGGACCAGGCAATTGAATTCGCTTTGTATAAAATAATTTTCGCCTGTTGGTTCTTTGATGTGATATGACTGTTTAATTGGAGTGAAATATTTTGTGGCTCAATAACTTTTCCATCTCGCATCCTATTTGTAAAAATAATTGATGGTGAAACAGATATATCCAATGCAGGAATTACGGCAACAGGTTCATGTAATTCACCACGCGTAGGATCGGTGTATTCATATTGAACGGGTTTTTCAATCGTGATATTTTGACCATAAAATTTAAATGTAAATGAGGCGGTGAACGCAGGACCGTTTTGCGCTTTGCCGATCATTTGCTGATCGCTTACATCAAAACTTCCATAAGCCAACGGTTGTCTTATCCAGTATGGTTGTGTTTTCATCACATCATTAGGTACTTGCATTTGATGTTGGAATGAATAATTTTTATCCACCGCCAATGGCAAGTTTAATGTGCTATCAAATTGATTCAACGAAATTTTTTCCAGTGTCACCGGCACATTATTTCGCGCGATCACAGAAATGCCAACACGTGCATTGCTGCCTGCTACCAAGAATTCATTCGAAGCAATTGCTTCCGCGAAAATGCCACTGCATTCAGCAATCAGGTTACTTGTTGCATCCAGTTTTTTCTTTTTCCAAAAACCATCAGGCAATGCATTAATCGTAGTATAAAGTGTGATAAGTTTATCTACAGAATTTTCCGGGTGTTCAAAATTGTAGGAATCAATAATGCTTTGTACGAGTGGCTGAATTTTTTCACCAGCCGGTATTTTATCCCAGGAAATATCCACGCCATCCAGGATATCTTTTTGTGCTGCAGCGCCGCCGGTTAACAAAAAAAATTCATTAGATTCTCCTCTTTGTGCGGGCACGCCAAATCCCTGGCTCTTATGCTCACTGCGGCTTTCAGCGGCCAGTTCACCATAACTTTTCCCCAACAAATTATTATAACCACCTACATTCAATTTAAGTTGTGTAGAATCTGTGGTGTTCAAGCCACCAAAATTAAATGTGTTCCAGAAAATTCTTTTTGCCTGCCAAACTTCAACGCCGTCTTTCAATTGTTCGGGAAATTTATTTGGGTCGGCTGCATCTTTAAATGCCTCGTTCGCTAAGATGGAAGAAGCTGCATGATGGCCATGACCCGCGCGCGCATCACCGGGAAATCTTGTAATGATCACATCGGGACGAAATTTCCGGATCACCCAAACCACGTCACTTAATATTTTATCATGTCCCCATGTATCCAGTGCTTCTGTGGCGGTTTTGCAAAAACCAAAATCATAAGCGCGTGAAAAAAACTGTTGCGCGCCATCGATCCTGCGTGCATCCAGCAATTCCTGTGTGCGAATGAGGCCGAGGTCAATGCCTTGTTCATCACCAATTAAATTTTGTCCGCCATCACCGCGGGTCAAACTCAGGTAACCGGTTTGCAATAAACGGCCTTTGGATAAATACGCTAATAACCGTGTATTTTCATCATCCGGGTGGGCTGCTATATACAATACAGAGCCGACGACATTGAGTTTTTTGAGTTGTAAAAAAATGTCTGCGCTATTGTTGATAGCAGGCGGTTGTGCGTTTGCAAAAAAGCCTGTTAACAAAAGCGCTGCATAAAAAACAAACCTGTATAATTTCATATGGAAGATATTTCGATTCGCTACGAAATTATGTTTTGAAAATTAATTCAGCGCAAAGGTTTTTATAAAGGGAAAAATGAAAGGATTAATTAAGATTTAATAACCAGGCAAACCGTTGCCCCCGTTTTGAATTACACGGAGTTGTGAAGCATTCGTTATATATATAAAAGCATTTAATAACCTTGCCAATATAACATGGAATAAGGTGTGAACAGTTTTTAAACGCTGATAGGATTTCCCTTATATGCCTGTTTATAATGTTACTACAAATGATTCAGCAAATCCTGGACAGAGCTTCTGATTTTATAGTCTGGATTAAAAAAAACATACTTTATGATTCCATCTTTACTTACAATATATGTTGCGGGTACGGGTAAATTAGCGCCATTAGTTCCATTCGCCTGGGTGAAGTCAATCCCATATTTTTTATACTTTATTTGCGTGTCTTCATCTACAGCAAAATTCACTTTATACATTTTCATGATGGCCATTGCTGAATCACTTATGATAGGAAAAGAGGCTTTTGTTTTTCCTACTGTTTTAACTATATTTTCCTGTGTTTCAGGCGATACTGCAATCACCGTCGCTCCTTTGGCGGTAATTAAAGAAAGTGAATCATTTAAACTATTTAATTCCCTGTTGCAATACGGGCACCACTGACCGCGATAAAAAATTATGACAACGTCACCTTTTTTTAATTGCTTTTTTAAATCAAAGACTTTCCCGCTATTATCCATTCCCTGGATTTGCGGCGCTTTATCTCCTACTTTCAGGCCTTCGGGATAAACAGTATTTTGTGCGAAAGAAGTTGCTGTTATGAAAACGGCCATTAGTAATATGGATAATTTATTCATTGTATTCATTTTTGATAAAAATAAATTTTTACAGCAAGCATAAAAGTTAATGTTGATGTATCATCATACAAACATGGTTTGCTGTAACTGATTGTATACTCTTATCCACTATGCCGATGCTGGTCGCCTGACCAGCATTACCAGCGTCGAATATATATTTGAATAATTTTAGAAAAATTTTTGGTCAGGCAGCCAAAAATGGCGGAAAAATGAGTTATAAAAAATTAAAATCGTATAAGAGAAAATCTTTTTTATTAAAGAATTAGGATTTATGATTTATGATTTTTTGTTTTACAAAAGATGAAAAATAATTTTCCATCTTTTGGTTTTTCATTTATTTTAAAATAAATCATTCTTGTAACACTTAGTAAAAATTCTGAACCGAAATAAAAAAATCCTACATCCTACATCACCAAATCCTACATAATTCTATCCTTCATCAAAATTTTACATTCAACCCCAACAAAAAATTAGTTCCCGCCATGGGATAATAATAATTATCATTCACTAAATTTTTATCATAAATATATGGATAGGTCGCGCCATTGCTTTCATATATATGATTGAATATATTACTGATTTGTACAATTAAAGTGCAGGCCGAAAAAATACTTTTACGCGGACTATATACGATTCGCGCATCTTCATGAAAAAAAGCCTTCAATGCGCGCGCATCATTTTGTGTATTGTCTAAATATTGTTTGCCCACATATTTACTGTCCAATGAAATATATACATTTTTTAAAGGTTTTATTCCCAAAGATAATGCACCCACAACAGCCGGTGAAAATGAAATATCCGCATGTTCATGTTGCACAATTTGTTGCGTGCCATCATCATAATCATCAATATATTCTGTAAATTCCTTTATTTTATTCCTGCTGAAAGTGGCGTTGGCGCTTAGTTCCAGCCAATCCAATAATTGCGCCGCGCCCTGTAATTCCAATCCCAGCCTGTAACTATTGGGCACATTCACGCGCGTATAACTTCCCTCTTTATTTATTTTACCCGTGAGTGCTAACTGGTCTTTATATAACATATAATACAAAGTAGCACTCGCAGAAAAGCGATTCATTTTTTTGTCAATACCTGCTTCAAAATCATGCAGGTATTCTGGCTTTGGTTGTTCCGTTAAAGATGCTTCATAATCATCGCGGTTGGGTTCCTTGCCGGCTAGTGCATAACTTAAATACGCGTGCGTTTTTGCATCATTAAAACTGATACCAGTTTTGGGATTTATAAAATTAAATTGCCTGTTGATATTTAATGTTGGATTGTCTTCAAAACCATCCATTTCATAGCGCACATTTCGGTATTGAACATCATTAAAAATGCTCCATTGATTATTTATTTTATACAGCCATTTTGCATACAGGGCATAGTCAGATTTGGTAGCGGGGAAACGATAATATTCAAAATCTTTTGGCGCAGAATTTTCTGCCCATATCACTTCGCCAAAATGTTTTCCATCATATTTTGTCCAGTTCCCGCCAATGGTAAACTCACTTTTAGCCATGTGATTTTGTAAGGAAAAAATTTGTCCGTAAAAATAATTATCCAGCCATCTCCTGCGCACGAGATCGGTTGTATAGATCGTATCATTTCCAATAATCACATTGGGTAAATTATAATCCGCGTAATCCTGGCCGGCTTTATATTCTTCATAATAACCTTTACCCCGCGTAAGAAATGTGGCAATATTAAAATCTGTGCTGCTGTTTATTTTTTGATTATAAAACAATTGGTAATGATCCTGCTGATAATTATCCGTTTGATTATTATACGGCTCTCCGGGTTTTTCCATGCCCGCGGGATTATAGGTGGGATCTGTTTTTAATAAATCCTGCGGCACTCCATACCATGCCTGGTATGTTTTTTCTTTACCACTGATAAAATTAAAACGCAAAGAAGTTTTATCATTGATATATGCCGTAGAAAAATACAAAGATTGCAAATTACTTGCAGCCCTGTCAATGAAACCATCACTGGAAATACGGCTTAGCCTGATGTCCGCCGTGAAATGATTATTCAATAAACCGGTACCGGCTTTGATACTGTTGCGCCATGTGTTGAACGAACCGTACGTATTGGAAATTTCTGCATAGGCGCTGTCAATAAAATCATTGGTAAAAAGGTTGATGGTTGCGCCAAAAGCCCCGCCCCCATTGGTGGATGTACCGATCCCTCTTTGCACTTGTATAGAACCCGCCGAAGAAAAAATATCCGGAATATCTACAAAATAAGTGCCCTGGCTTTCTGCGTCATTGTAAGGAATACCATTCAGCGTTACATTGATTCTTGTTGCATCCGTTCCGCGAATGCGAATGCCGGTATAACCAATACCATTTCCCGCATCAGATGTGATGGTCACGGAAGGCAGTTGATTTAATAAAAATGGAAGGTCCTGGCCAATATTTTTTTGCGCGAGCGAAGATGTTTTAATATTGGTGATGGTAAATGGTGCGCGGTCAGAAGCCCGCACAGATTGAATTTCCAAAGGTTTTAAAAATAAATTTTCATCAGCCAGCTGAAAATCAATTTGCTGATTTTTATTTAAAAAAACTTTTATGTCAAATGTTTTTTTACCTATATAACTGCAACGCAAAATTGCTTTGACATTTTTTTCTGCACTTTTAATTTCAAATATTCCTGCGTCAGTGGAAATTGTTTGAAGTGTTTTGTTTGGAGAAATAAGTTCGAGCGTTGCGCCGGGCAAAACGTTTTGCTGCGCATCAGTGACTTTTCCGGAAATAACAATTTGAGCATTTAAAAAACTTGTGCAAAAAAGTGCAATAAGCGCCATCCATATTTTTAGCATGTTCATTTTATTAAAAAATCAAAAAATACTGAACAGGGATGGAGCTTAAGAAAGTGTGTGCATTTTTCGCTTCCCTCCGCAGGCATTATCCTGATCAGGTTTTACGGGTATTATCTCAGCCTTTTGATGGGCACCCCGGGAACAATTTGTACAAATTGCTATTGCAAAATTACACAACAAAAAATTATTTGTAACTTTTTATTTCATGAACCGTTACAGGTGTATTAAATTAAACAACATGAAAAAATATTTCGGTTTTCTCGTAGCTGCTGCGCTTTTTACCACTATTACGTATGCGCAAAATGTGGTGTATGATGCCAATGCACAAGTTCGTAAAGTGGGCAGTTTCAATGGCGTTGATGTAAGTAATGGTATTGTTTTATACCTCTCACAAGGCAGCACACAAGCCGTAGCGGTAAGCGCCGATGATTCCAAATACGTAGACAAAATTATTACCACGGTCAAAAATGGTGTGCTAACAATTAAGGTGGAAAGTGGTATGTGGAATGGCTTTAACTGGGGCAGTAAAAAATTAAAAGCCTATGTCACCTGCACAGACCTTACTTATTTAGGCGCTTCCGGCGGTTCTATCGCGAAGATCCAGGATAATATAAAAGTAAATGCCATTTCCGTAGACGCAAGTGGTGGCAGCATTATTGAAGGAAGTTTCCAGGGTTCCAGCATGAAAGCTGATCTCAGTGGTGGCAGCATATCTAAATTGTCTGGTTCCTTTGATCAGTTGAAAATTGAACTCAGCGGTGGAAGTATTTTTAAAGATTATAGTCTTTCTGTAAATTCATGCACAGTAGATGCAAGTGGCGGTTCCATCACAAATGTAACTATCAATAAAGACCTGAAAGCTGAAGCCAGTGGAGGTTCCATCATAAATTATAAAGGCACCGGCAATGTGAGTTCAGTGGATGCAAGTGGTGGATCTATCATTAAGAAAAAAGATTAACGACATTAATTTCATTCAAGTTTGGCGGGTAACTTCCATCGCTGTATCTTTGCAATCCTAAAATCGCGAAGTAGAGCAGCGGTAGCTCGTCGGGCTCATAACCCGAAGGTCGGAGGTTCGAACCCTCCCTTCGCAACCAGTTTAAAGTCTCGCACTTGCGGGACTTTTTAGTTTTATGTATTTTTAAATTTCAATCAACATTTTGAAATCAGGTTTTGTAAATATTTTCGGGAAACCCAATGCCGGTAAAAGCACTTTAATGAATGCATTGCTGGGTGAAAAACTGGCCATCGTTTCACATAAATCACAAACGACACGCCAGCGTATCAAAGGTTTTATTAATGAACCCGGCATATATCAAATTGTCTTGTCGGATACGCCCGGCATTATGGATGAACCGAAATATAAGTTGCATGAAAAAATGATGCTGCAGGTGAAGGGCGCTCTTGAAGATGCAGATGTAGCGGTGCTTTTAGCAGATGCAACAGGCAACCTGGAAGAAATTGATACCTTGTTTCTTTCTTTAAAATTAAAAGTTCCGGTGATTCTTGTTATCAATAAAACAGACAAGATCAATAAAGAAAAATTGGATGCAATCATTTCATTTTTCGCAGGGCATCCTTATGGCAAAAATATTATTGCGGTTTCTGCATTAGAAAAAAACAATATCAATTTATTGCTGGATAAAATGGTGGAATTGTTACCGGAAGGAGAAGCTTTTTATCCGCAGGATGACCTGACGGATATGCCTGTGAAATTTTTCGCAGGAGAAATAGTCCGCGAAAAAATATTTGAATTATACCAGGAAGAAATCCCATATGACACAGCCATCGTGGTGAATGAATTTAAAGAAAAAGAAAATATTATAAAGATCCAGGCAGATATCATTGTGCAGCGCGAAACACAGAAAGGAATTATCCTGGGAGAAAAAGGCAATATGATCAGGGAACTCGGCACACTTGCAAGAATTGATATCGAAAAATTTTTACAGCAAAAAGTTTACCTGCAATTATTTGTGCGTGTACGGCCAAAGTGGCGCGACAATGAACTGTATTTAAGGGAATATGGGTATTAATTTTTTTTATAAAAATAGTTGAACAGCATACAATTTTACGAGGCATAAAAAAAGAGATCATGAGTTTCACAGTAGCAATTACAGGCAGGCCCAATGTAGGGAAAAGTACATTATTCAATCGCATACTTGAGCAGCGGAAAGCTATCGTGGACGATATCAGCGGCGTTACGCGCGACCGCCAATATGGAGTTGCAGAATGGAATGGCAAGACGTTCAATCTCGTTGATACCGGTGGTTTTGTGCCCAATAGCCAGGATATTTTCGAACGGGAAATTCGCCGCCAGGTAGAGATAGCGATTGATGAAGCCGACATTATTATATTTATGTGTGATGTAGTTACAGGCATCACGGACCTTGATCAAAGCATGGCAAATATGCTACGCAAATCGAATAAACCTGTTTTGCTTTGCATCAATAAAGTTGATAACCACGAGCGCCTGATGGAAGCATCAGAATTTTATAGTTTGGGTTTTGATCCGCTTTATACGGTCAGCAGTATCAGTGGTACAGGCACTGGTGAATTGCTCGATGCAGTGGCAGAGAATATTACAGAGGACAAATCAGAAAGCACCATTGAAGAAAATGAATTGCCGCGCATTGCAATAATGGGTCAACCAAATGTGGGAAAGTCTTCTTTATTAAATGCATTATTAGGTGAAGAACGAACCATCGTGAGCGATATTCCTGGAACTACACGTGACACGATTCATACACGCTATACTTTATTTCAAAAAGATTTTATCTTAATTGATACAGCCGGGATCCGCAAAAAAAATAAAGATAAAGATGACCTGGAATTTTATTCCATCATCCGTGCAATCCGCGCCATGGACGAGGCACATGTTTGTTTACTGATGATTGATGCGGAAAAAGGTATAACCTCACAAGACGTGAACTTATTTTCATTGGCTGCGCGGAAAGGTAAAGGCATAGTAATTCTTGTGAATAAATGGGACCTCATTGAAAAAGAAACCAACCCGGCCAAAGCTTTTGAAGACAAAGTGAGAAAAAAGATCGCACCTTTTAATGATGTGCCGATACTTTTTATTTCTGCAAAAGAAAAAACACGGATTTTTAAAGTTATTGAAATCGCACTCGATGTGTATGCCAATAAATCCAAAAAAATACCAACCAGCAAACTGAATGATGTGATGCTCAAAGCCATTGAAGCCTATCATGCACCCGTTGTACGCGGACATTCGATTAAAATAAAATTTGTAACACAGTTGCCCACGATTGTTCCTTCTTTTGCATTTTTCTGCAATTACCCGGATGATATCAAGCAGCCTTATAAAAGTTATTTGGAAAATAAATTGCGTGAAAATTTTTCCTTCTCCGGCGTACCGATCCGCTTATTTTTCAGGAAAAAATAAAATTAAAATTTCGGGCAGGGGACCCCTTTGCTATCCGGCTTCTTATTGATATAGATGAGCGAAATCTCCAGTCCACCGCGGCTTTCAGAAGCAGTTTTCAATAACGACGTATTTATATCGTATGTTATACCCAGGCGGAAACTATTGTATTCAATGCCTACATAAGGTATCAAAGCATCATTCAACCGAATCCAGCTTCCGGCATATAAACTAAAAGGATTATATGGATCACCTGTGGAAAATTCTACTGCGCCACCGGCAACTGTTTCATGTGCTTTGGCCTGCGAGGTATATAAAGCACTGAGGTGCAGCGTCACATTTTCCCCCAAACCAAAATAACCTCCTGCGTGAATCGTACTTCGTGGATTTATTAAAAACTCTGCTCCGGTATTAAAATTTTGTTTGGGCCTGTTGATATGGTAAACACTTACACCTACATATAAATTATTCCGGTCTGTACTGCTGGTAGAATATAACAATCCTGCATTCATATCAAAATAACTTGATTTGAGTGTAGCATTGGCAAAGGTTTCGCTCGTTACGCCGGTAAAACCAAATGGCGTAAGCTGGTCTTCAAATTTTAAGTTGGCCGGGTTGATAAGCATATTGCTATAAGTTGCCTGGAAGCCCGCACCTAATTGACTATATCCTTCTTCATCAAGGCCTTTATGAAATGCCGTAGAAAGTGATACGTAATTGAATGATACTGCACCGGCAGCACTTTTATCTGAATATCCCATTAGCCCAACTCCCCATGTATCATTGCTGGCGATCCGGTTTTTGAGAATAGGAAAATCCACAGAAACTGTAGAAGTCTGGTAGGCTCGATTGATCGTTGGCCATTGATCGCGGTAATTACCTGCAACGCGGAAATTGCCATTGAATTTGCCTGTGAAAGCAGGATTTAATGTAAGCGGCGATGAAAAGAATTGAGAAAAATGAGGGTCTTGTGCTTTTAAAGAAAGCACAGTGAAAATGGAACCACAAAGGATGAATAAAATTTTCCGCATAATTAGTTTATCGGGCATCAAAAATATAGAAATAAACGTATCCGTGCAGCATTATATTTCAAACGGATAATGTGTGTATAAATTTTACACAATAAAATTACCTGTTCGTTTTTTTGAAACCAACTGTTATGAATACATGTTCATGAAAATAACCGGGGCAAAAATCCTAGCTGAAAAATTCTTCCTGCACAACTTTTCCGTCCTTAACCTTATACACGCAAAGTTCCGTCATATCCATTTTACCCATACCTTTCATGGTTACATCCATGCGCATAGTACAGGCAAATGATTGGTCTGCAATAATGGGTTCTGACACGGTAATAGCGTGCACTTCTTCCACCATTTCATTCCATTTTTTTCCCTTTTCATAAATAGCATCCAGGCCTTTGGTTTCTTTTTCAAAAGCTGGTGTGGCTTGTTGTTCCAGGCTCACCGCATCCTGGGAATATAACTCTTCAATGGCTTTATGAAAGTCACCCTTTTGGCAGAGCGATATGAGCCGGTTTGCAATTTCCTTTGTTGTCATAAATAAATTTTTTAATATTTAAAATCCGGTTAGCAATTTAAATATAAATCACTGTCTCCAACATGTATTTAACAAGACAATAAATGGAATACATTCTGTTGCATAAAATAAAAGAAAGTGCCGCAATCATTACAAATGCGACTCTTTTTATTTTATTTAAAATTAATAATAAGCTGTCAATCCCGCTTGTGAAGCAGATAAGCCTGTTATTGTAGCAATAAGTTGCAATTGCCCATATGCACCTCTTTTATATTGTCCGATGCTTTTAGAACCGCTATTAAGTACATATATATTCATATTATTTCCACTAACCGTTTCAGATTTTAATTTTATTTATTTCTCCTAAACAATAAAATAAGCACTGGAATTTACACAGCATTCTTCTTTATTTCTTCCGTATTCCGGCTTAAGGTTTTACCCAATATCCGGCTGCCGTTTTCTGTTATCAATAGATCTTCTTCTATTCTAATGCCGCCAAAATCTTTATAGTTTTCCAGTTTTTCATAATTAATAAAATCAGTAAATCTATTTTCAGATTTCCATAGATCAATTAATTCTGGTATCATATAGATACCTGGTTCGACTGTTAATACAAAACCGCTTTCTATTTTCCGGCCCAGCCGTAAAGATTTTAATCCGAACTGTGTACTCTTTTGTAAGGTCTCTGTATAACCTACATATTCCTCTCCCAGATCTTCCATATCATGCGTATCTAACCCGAGCATGTGCCCAAGGCCACATTGAAAAAACATGGCATGCGCTCCCTGGCTTACTGCTTCTTTCACATCCCCTTTCATAAGGCCAAGTAATTTTAAACCTTCCGCCAGTTTTTCACAGGCGTGCAGATGAACATCTTTGAATAAAACACCCGGTTTTAATAAATCAATCGCAGCTTCATGAGACTGTACGACGATATCATAAATTTCTTTTTGCCTGCTGCTAAATTTTTCATCTACCGGTGAAGTGCGGGTAAGATCGCCACCGTAATGCATCGCCGTTTCTGCACCACAATCGCACAACAACATCTGGCCGCTTTTTAAAATATTTCCCTGGGAATGATTGTGCAGAATTTGTCCGTTTACGGTTAGAATAGTTGGAAACGCAAGATTACCACCGGCACAAAGTGCCATGCCATGTATAATGCCGGAAATATTTGTTTCGGAAACACCGTCCTGGGCAAGCCTGGCGGCTTTGGTTTGCATGTCAATGGTAGTGTTTACGCCTTTTTCAATTTCAATGATTTCTTCCGAAGATTTTACAGAGCGCTGCGCCACTATTGCTTTAATGAGCTCAACACTTGCGCTGGATTTTAAGAGTTCCCAAGGAATGTGTAACCAGGCCGTTAATTTTTGCATATTATCTGCACGATATGGCGGCAAATAATGAATTTTTCTTTTTTGAATAACGGCCGCATCAATGCTGTCTGTAATAGATATTGAGGAAGCTGTTTTTAAAACACCGGCCTGTGCAGCATGATCATTTAAAGATTGCAGCGGACCGGTCCAGATGATATCTTCTACACTAATATCATCACCGAAAATAATTTCCGTATTAGTATCCATATCAATTATTGCATGCAGCCCGGGACGATCCATGCCGAAGAAATATAAAAAATTACTGTCCTGCCGAAAGTGATAAGTATTATCTAAATAATTCATGGGACTTTCCTCATTTCCCAATAATAATATCAGGCCATGGCCAACCTGTTTTTTTAATGCTTCCCGTCTTGTTTTATAAGTTTCTTTGCTGAACATAACGCACTTTTATTTTTATTTTTATTTTAAATAAAACTATCTCTTGATATTTTGTAAGCTTAGTTTGAAATCAAAATTTTCTTCTAAAAATTTATTGTTTCGAATTTAATTTCGCTTCCAAAATTTTAGCTGTTTTTGTAGCACACAATCCGCCGATATTTGTGCATTTAAATTCGTGTGGTATTGCCATGCCTATGGTATGCATGGTTTGAATTACTTCGTCTAATGGTATCAATGGATCGTATCCCGAGAGTGCCATATTTGCAAAGGTAACTGCGTTGGTTGCTGACATTATATTATTGCCCAAACATGGCGCTTCTACTCTATTTGCGATAGGTGTGCAGGACAGTCCAAGTGTACTTTGTAACACCATAGAAGCAGCCGCAAGAGATTGGTCAAGTGATCCTTTTAAAAGATAAACAATACCTGCCGCAGCCATGCTGCCGCCGGAACCATATTCTACTCCACATCCAGCCACTTCACCTGCAAAAGTAGACTGCGTCGCAATAAAAATTCCAATGATACCTGCCACTAACATAGCTTCAATAATTTCATCTTCAGATGCATTTATAAAATCTGCAGTACCTATTACAGCACCCGGCAAAGTACCACATGAACCAGCCGTAGGCGCCGCTACAATAACACCCATTGAACTCTTTACTTCCATCAACGCTGATACGTACATCACTACATTATTCAGCGCCCCGGTATTGACTAATTTTTTGTTTTGCAATTGGCTTTTGAAATTTACAGACTGACTACCCAGCAATCGGTCGGCATAATGTGTGCCTTCTAATCCGGATTTTATTGAGTCCTTTAGAATGCGCACGATCTTCCTCATCTTCTCCATGATCTCTTCAGCAGAAATATTTCCTCTTAGACTTTCATAACGAATAGCCAACTCCAACAGAGAAAAATTTTTATCGCAGTTATATTCCAACATTTCGTTGCAGGTAGTAAAAGGCACTTTTACATCTTTTCTTGATAAGACCGGAAGCACAGGACTTAGCTTTTTTATGAACAGTACATCTTCCATAGATGCTAATTTTTCCTGCAGTAATTCATCCGGAAAATGTTGTGCTTTTATTTCAATAAAATGTGGATTTTCATCTGATACAATAAGGTAGTCATAATGCATCCCGTTATTAATTAATTCCAAAATCTTGTCGGGTGATTTGCAATAGACCAACGTTTCGAAAAAATCACCCATCATAGAAACCGTTATTCCATCAATGGCGATTACTTCAATCATACCACCACCTGTAGAAATTGCAGTTACTGTTCTTTTTTCTTTAGAATTAGTTAACGTAATCAGGTACGTATTTAAATGTGCTGCATTAATATCTCTTACAGCAAATTGAACCGGGATACCGGCTTCCGCAATGTATTTTTCAGATTCGGGCAAACGTTCATCATCTGCTTCCCATCCTAAAAACCCACCGTATAATCCCATATCAGAACCCTGCCCGGTATGTGTGTCTGCTAATGATCCGGTCGGATCGAATTCAATTAAAATATTTGCTATATTATCTTGCATCAAATCCCTGCACAACCTTCCAATTCTAAGAGAAGCTGCACAATGAGAACTGGACGGGCCACGCATTACAGGCCCTATCACATCATTAAATATACTTGGGAAATTTTCCATATTTTTTTATTAATGATTCAGTTATTATAAATGCTCTTTCCAGTATTTTGCCATCGTTTCTCTTAAGTGAAGCGATGTATTTTCTCTTTCGTAAATACCATGCGAACGCATCGGGTAAGACATCATGTAAAACATTTTATTATTTTTTATCAATTCATCTGTCAGCATTTCAAAACTTTGGTAATGTACATTATCATCTCCCGTGCCGGCAATAATCATTAATGTACCCTGAAGGTTTTTTGCAAAGTTTATGGGCGAACCATCGTGATAACCTTTGGCATTATCTGTCAGCAAACCCATGTATCGTTCCTGGTAGGTAGCATCATACAATCTTTGGTCAGAAACAAAAGATACCGCCAGGCCCGTTTTATAAATATCCGGATGACGGAACATGCAATTAAGTGTCATTTGTCCGCCACCACTCCAGCCCCAGATACCAACCCGGGAAGTATCAATAAATGAATACATACTGAAAATTTTCTTCGCTGCTGCTGCCTGGTCCATGGATGCAAGGATACCAATTTGTCCGTAAATAGAATTTCTCCAGTCCTTACCACGGGGCGTTTTCGTTCCCCTGTTGTCCACACTCATCACCACATTTCCTTGCTGCGCCATATATTCATCCCAGAGTGCGCCACCTTCCCAATCATCCTGAACGGTAGAGCCGGCGGGCTCGCCATACACATAAAATAATAATGGATATTTTTTTGACGGATCAAAATTTTGTGGTTTTATCATCCACGCATCCAGGGTTACATCACCGATATCTACTTTTAAAAATTCTTTCGGGTTCAGGTTCAGTGCTTCATATTTTTCTTTCAGTTCATTGTTATCCTGTAACGTTCTCACAGCTTTATGATCCGGAAGATGAACCAAAGAAATTACGGACGGCGTAGTTGCATTTTGAAAAGTCTGTATTGCCCACTCTGCATTGCCGGAAACCTGGTAACTGCTTTGCCCGGAAAACGCAGCAGGCGTAACTCTTTCACCATCACCGCTGCCGTCTAGTTTGCTGCGATAAAGATAGCGTTGCGTAAAATTATCCGGCGAAGCAATGTAATAAACATACCCGTTATATGGATCGATACAGTTGATCTGTACCACATCAAATTTACCTTTTGTAATTAACGTTGATTGGGTGCCGTCCCGGGATATTTTGTATAAATGATTCCAGCCGTCCTGCTCACTCGTCCAGGTAAAATATTTGTTATTATCCAGCCAACGGATATCATCATGCAAATCAAGAAAATCAGGATCTTTTTCTGTGTAAATATTTTTAAGAGACATTGATTTCACATTGCCGATCCATATTTTATTTTCGTTTTGCGGCCGGTTCAGTTGCTGCACCATCACTTCGTTTGAATGAGGTATAAAATCCATACGGGCCAGGTAATTGTTTGCAGGATCTCCCGGAATTTTAAACCAATATGTTTTGCCACCTGCTGCCGGAATTACACCCACTTTTACTGCAGAAAGTTTGGTTCCTACTTTTTGATATGGCAATGGTATTGGTCTTGAATAAATAGAATCAACATTATCTATCAAATAAAATGTGCCGATATTTTTTGTATCGGATTGCCAGTAAGCGATGTAATTGCCATCGGGGCTCCAGCGGAAACCATCCCGGTCGTCCAGTTCTTCTTCATACACCCAGTCAAAAGTGCCGTTAATAATATTGGCGCCACCATCATGTGTAAGTTGTTTGCTGGTGCCGGTTGCCAGGTCTTCGACGTAAATATTTTGCTTACTCACATAAGCAACTTTGGAAGCATCGGGTGAAAATTTTGCAAACATTAAAGTGGTCGCTTCTACATTTTTACCAACTTGTTGCAGGTTGCCTGTTGTAAGATTGAGCACCCAGTAATCGCCACGGGTATTGTATCTCCATACCCGCCTGGTATTTGTAAAAATCAATAACTTTCCATCATTGTCGGACCATTCATAATTTGAAATCTGCAAGGAATTTTTTTCATTTTTTGGAATTAACTGTTTTGCAGAAACAAGCACCTTGCGTTCATTTGTTTTTGCATCGTAGCGAACAATATCTGTTCCGCCAAACGCTTTATCATATTCTAAAGTAGAATAACCTTCATTATCTTTCATCCAGCGCACAGGGCCATATCCTTTTTGACTATAGGTATTACTGGCGTAAATATCATTTAGCGTTAGCTGTTTCTGCGCAAGCAGATTGTTGTTCTGAAAAAAGCCAACACCGAAAAAAATAAAAGAGATTAAGATGCTGTTTCTGTTCATGTGTTTTAATTTAATTGTCTGATGTTTAATGACTGAAATATGGTTAATCTTTATGACTTTTCAATTTTGATTACAAAAAATTTTACTGATTATTTAAAAATATAAATTGTATTTTTTATGGTCTCAAATTCTATTGTTCCATCCTTATTGGTTTTCACTTTTACATCTTTGCCCTTGTTATAAACTTTCATTTTAACGTTCATTTGTAACCGGCAGGTACCGCCCTGCTTTGACAATATTTCTACCTCTGTTACTTTATTTTGATTCCATTTCATATTGATAGTAAAGGCTCCTCTTGTACACATCCCTTTTACTTCACCTTCGCTCCATTCGGTCGGGAGGGCAGGAAGTAACTCAATTTTATCATCCTGCGATTGAATCAGCATTTCTGAAATGCCGGCTGCAACACCCATGGTACCATCTATCTGCATAACCCTTCCACTACCTGAAAGTAACTGGGCATGACTTTCATCTTTATAATATCCTTTTAATATTTTAAGTGCATGGTTACCATCTTTCAATCTCGCCCAAAGGCAAACCTTCCAGGCTCTTGACCACTCGGAACTTTCATCACCCCGGCCAACCAGCAAAGTTTTACAGGCTTCCATCAATTGCGGTGTTTTTGAAAATGAAAAAACATCGCCCGGGTACAATCCATAAAGGGGAGAAAGATGGCGGTGTGGCTTTTCTGTTTGTTCCCAGTCCTGCGCCCATTCCTGCAAGCTTCCGTCCTTACCTATTTTTGGCGGCAGTAACATTTTTTTTCTTTCTGATACTTTGTTTGAAAAATCACCATCAATTTTTAAAAGTGTTGCAGCAGTCGTATAGCTGGAAAATAAATCTTGAATGATCTGCATATCAATAGAAGAGCCTGCACAGATATTGGTTAATGGAATAAAGCTACCGGTAACTTCATCAAAATAGGTTTTATTGCCTGGCCTGCCGGGAAAGTTTTCCGGTGAAGATGATGGGTTGGTTACATAGAAATTGGTGCCGGGCTGTTTTACCAAAAAGTCCATAAAAAATTCTGCCGATCCTTTTATAAGCGGATAAATCTTTTTTAGAAATTCAGGATCTTTTGTATAAAGATATTGCTGCCAGAGTTGGTTACACAACCAGGCACCACCTGTTGTGAAAGTGCCCCAGGTAGGGCCGTCCATCGGTGCAGCCACCATCCACAAATCTGAATTCTGATGAAATACCCAGCCGCTGCAGCCATAATTTTCTTTTGCAACCTGTGCTCCCTGGTCACTCACATCTTTTACAAACTGGTACAATGGTTCCGCACAATCTGAAAGATTGCCGGCATCTGCGGGCCAGTAACTCATTTGCAGATTAATATTAGTGGTATATTTTGAATCCCACATCGGGTCTGAATCTTCATTCCAGATACCCTGGAGATTAGCAGCCTGTGTACCCGGCAGCGATGAAGAAATTAAAACAAAACGGCCAAACTGGTAAGCCAATGCAGATAAAGCAGGATCTGATACAGTTACATTATTTTGCAAACGCTGATCTGTTGGTAAATAAGATTGCGCTGTTTTAGGCAGCTTTAAAGTAACCCTATTGAAATATTTTTGATAACCTTCAACCTGCCCCGATTTCATTGCATCATAAGACTTGTTTTGAAAACCTGATAGGTAGTTTTCTACACGGGAATGTTCATCTCCACTTACGTCTTTGTAATTTACAAAATTGGTGGCTGCTACCAGGTAGAGTGTTACCGAAGTAGCATTTTTTATGTCAAGATAATCTCCATCCATTGTCATGCTACCGCCTTCACAAACTGCTTTTAATTTTGCTTCATATTTTACCTGTCCTTTTATACCGAGATAATCTGCAGACTTGCCGTTTAATATTAAGGTATTGTTTCCGGCAGAAGACATGTGAAAATAATCTGTTGCATAATTGGAGTGGTCCTGGTTTCTCACGCCTCTTAAAGTTGCTTTGAAAGAAATTTTCTGTTGTTGATCTGCAGTTAGCCTCACTACAATTACCTGGTCCGGAATGGAAGAAAAAATTTCCCGGCGATATTTTACACCTTCGGCTGAATATTCTACACCGCTGATACCGGTCGTAAGATCGAGCCATCTTTTATAATTCATTTGTTCCTTACCGTTATCAAATTGCAACACCAGGTTTCCCATGGGTTGATATTTTTGCTGCTCTACCGGGTAGCCCATTAGTTTGCTACCAAATAATTTTTGTGCCTCCAGAAATTTATTCTGGAACACCAGGTTCTGCACCTCGGGAAGATACTTAGCGCCGCCCTTTGTTACCGAAGAATATGGGCCACCTGACCAATAGGTTTCTTCATTAAACTGTATGCGTTCATTATCCGGCGTACCGAATATCATTGCTCCCAGCCGGCCATTACCAACGGGCAAAGCATTGTTCCAGACTTTGGAAGGTGCATCATACCATAGCAAAGTGGCAGGATCAAAACTACGGTTTTGAATAGACGCTGCTACATCAGTTTGCTGTGCAGAAACAATTTCGGCAAAACCAATCATCAAACATAATAAAAAACTTAATTTTCTAATTTGCATCTTATTAAATTATGAGTTGTTCTTGTATTTAATTTATTCTGTTGTTATAAAGTCCTGTTGACAAATAAAATTTTAAAATATTATCATTTAAATGTATTCTTTAAGCATTTGCTTTTACACCATCATTTTTAAAGTTAACGCCAGGCATATCTATTTCAAGCTTCCCGTTATTCCATTTCCAGTTTGTCTTTACTGCAGGGTTTATAATGTCAATAGATTTAATATTTTGTTTACGTTTTGCAAAAGATTTTAAGCTGATAACATTTTATTCTTTGCTCAGATTATTTAATACAATTACATAGATTGTTTTATCATTTTTACTTCTTGTATACGGTATACGCTGAGATGCATGCTCAGCACCATCGCCATAAATGATCCATGGTCGTGTACTATAGATTGATTCTCCATATATTTTTAATTTTTTTTACCTGTGATAAGCCATAGCGTTAAAAAATTTAGAATAATGCTACATAATAATATTACTGAATTGCATCCTTCGTTAATTCATTATTCACAGTCCTCCAGATATGCAAAGGATTCTCATTTTTTAATTCATCCGGCAATAACTTATTGTCCCAGTTTTGAAAAGCCAACGGTCTTACAAAACGTTTAATACCATCTGCACCAACTGATGTAAACCTGGAATCTGTTGTAGCAGGAAATGGTCCACCATGATGCATGCTAAGACAAACCTCTACACCTGTTGGCACTCCGTTTAAAAGAAATCTGCCACAAATATTTTTTATTGATTCTACCAATTCTTCATTAGTGATAATATCATTTTCTGTTGCCATTAAGGTGGCAGTAAGTTGCCCTTCAAGATGTTTGGCAACTTCAATCAACTCCGCCATGTCTTTACAACAGATGACTAAGGAATAAGGTCCAAAAACTTCCTGGTGCAATACCGGATTATTTAGAAAATCTTTCCCGGCTGCGCTTGCAATAGTTGGCGTTACTTCAAATTCATTTTCAGGAATATCTGAGACATAAACCGTCGTTACATTATTTTGTTTTAATGCCTTTGCCCTGTTTTCATAGAAAGATTTTGTGATGCCCGCATGTAACATTTTGGCAGGTGCTATTTTTTCAATTTCAATACCCAGCACTGCAATAAAATTTTGCAGATCATCGCCTTCCACCCCTATTATTAATCCGGGATTGGTACAAAATTGGCCAACACCCTGTGTAATAGATCCGGCATAAGTTGTTGCAATTTCAGCTGAAGAATTCTTCAATTTTTCGGATAATAAAAACACAGGATTAATACTACCCATCTCAGCAAAAACAGGGATTGGAACCGCCCGTTGATTGCCCCAATCGAACAATTGTTTTCCACCTTTTAGTGAGCCGGTAAAACTAACAGCTTTTGTATGTTTATGCATCACCAAAGCTTTACCAACTTCTATTTCAACCCCGTGAATATGAGCAAAAATTCCTTCAGGCATATTTAGTTTGCCTGCTACATTTAAAATTGCTTCAGCTATTTTTTGAGAAGTTTGTGCATGTGCAGGATGCGCTTTTACAATTACCGGGCAACCGGCAGCAAAAGCACAGGCAGTATCTCCACCCGCTGTAGAAAAGGCGAAAGGAAAATTGCTTGCACCAAATACAACTACAGGCCCAAGCGGAATCATCATTTTACGAATGTCGGGATTAGCGGGTTGTTTGCCAGGGATTGTTGTATCAATTCTTGCTTCTATCCATTTCCCATTTTCTGTAGCTGTTCCATATTGATTCAATTGAAGAATAGTTCTGCTCAGTTCACCTCTTAATCTTCCCTCAGGCAAATTAGATTCTTTCATTGCTATGTCAACCAGATTATTTTCCAGGCCTTTCAATTCTACACCAATCGCACGCATAAAATCTGCCCGTTTTTTCAACGGCATTTTTCTGTATTGGTGAAACGCCTTCCAGGCATTTGTCAAAGCATTATTTATTTCTTCCGAAGTAGCATCTGTAACCATTTAAGTATTTTTTTTCAGCCCTAACAATATATTAAGTGAATCAACTAACACGAAATATTTTTATAACCTTGTTACAAGCAGTTTATTTAAAATGATATTATTTAAAAAAAATTCTTATTGCCTTATCATATTTTTATGGACAAATAATCAGGAAGCTGATGCCTTGAAACAATTCCATCATTAATTATTTTTAAAATTGCTTCTCTTTCATCTCCTTCCAGAATCAACCTTGGCGCCCGTACGGCCTCACTTCCAATACCTTCCTGTTCTTCGGCCAGCTTAATGTATTGCACTAATTTTGCATGAATATCTAACTCAAGTAATGGCATAAACCAACGATAAATTTTTGTGGCTTCGACAATTCTTCCGGCTTTTACCAACCGGTATATTGCTACAGTTTCTCTGGGGAATGCACAAACAAGGCCGGCAACCCAACCATCTGCACCAAGACAAAGTTCTTCCATTGCCAATGTATCAACACCACATAAAATTTTATAGCGGTCACCAAAGCGATTTCGCATACGGGTTACATTAGTAACATCTCTCGTAGATTCCTTCACTGCCTGAATATTTTTACATTCTCTCATTTCATCAAACATATCTAATGTGATAAGCGTTTTATAATCAACTGGATTATTGTAAACTATTATCGGCATATCTGTCGCATTTGCAATAGTCTTATACCATTGCACCGTTTCCCTATGATCACTTTTGTAGCGCATTGGTGGTAACACCATTAAACCTTGTGCGCCCCAGGTTTTTGCATATTCAACTTGCTGCAATGCTTCCCGGGTACTGCCTTCAGCAATATTTAAAATTACCGGTATTTTGCCGCCAGCTTTTTTAAGGGAGGTCTTTACCAATTCTTCTTTTTCATCCGTTGAAAGAACGCTTGATTCTCCAAGGGTTCCTCCTAATATAATACCTTCTATACCGGCAGCGATTTGGACATCGAGGTTTTTTTCAAACAATGGCAAATCAAGTTTATCATCCGCGGTAAACTTTGTTGTGAGTGCAGGATAAATTCCAGTCCAGGAGATTTCCATATTTTTTTTCAAAATTAAACAGATATCTTTTCTGACTTATTCAAATTATTAATATAATATTTACCAATATTACCCTAAATTGATAAAATAATATAAATTAATTGATAATATTTGCCTAATGAAAGTAATTCAATTTACGATTCCTAAAACCTCAGATAACTCCGTTATTATCCAGGAAGACAAGCTCCCTTTCTTTTATAATTACCTCCATTGTCACAAGGAGATACAAATAGCATTGATCATTAAAGGTGAAGGCACACTTGTTGTTGGAAATTATATGCAAAGATTTAAGGCCGGCGATATTTATATTATTGGTTCAGAGCAACCACATATTTTTAAAAGTGATTCATCTTATTTTATTAAAAAAAGTAAAAATAACATACACTCTATCAGCCTGTTTTTCGATCCGAAAGAATCTTTTGGAAATATTCTTTCCGTACCGGAAATGAAAGAAATAAAACATTTTTTGGATAAAACGATCTGGGGATTAAAAGCTCCTAAGCATGAAATAAATAGTTTAGCAGATGAAATAATGCAATTAATGCAAAAAAGAACAGGATTATTACTGTCAGATTTCATCAGGCTTTTACACAATATGGCTCATATCAGAAAATGGAAGCTACTTTCAACTACGACGCCCGGTTTTTCAATATCTGATTCAGAAGGATTCAGGATGAATGATATATATCAATACAGCATTGCAAATTATTCTGAAAACATCAGCCTGCGGCAAATTGCCGAAGTGGCTCATCTTACTGTGCCGGCCTTTTGCAGGTATTTTAAAAAACAAACCAGTAAAACATATATCAGTTTTCTCAACGAAATACGAATAAGTGAAGCATGCAATAAAATATCGGAAGGGAAATTTAAAAGTATGTCGTCCGTAGCTTACGATACAGGGTTTAAGAATGTTACTTCTTTCAACAGAGTCTTCAAAAAAGTTAACGGAATGCCTCCAACACAGTTTTTCGAAAAACAAAAAAGGTAAGACATCTGACATAGCGAAAATAAAAATAGACAAACCGAGTCAAATTTCGATTTGTCCACTTTAGTGCCCGGGACTGGATTCGAACCAGCACATCCTTGCGAACGCTGCGACCTGAACACAGTGCGTCTACCAATTTCGCCACCCGGGCAGGGGGGTGCAAATATAGAACTTGCATTTATTTTTTGAAAAATCTTTTCAGTTTAAAATTTCTTTATAAAAAAAATTAAATCAGGCCATTAATAAACTGCAACCACGCAAATCACTTGCATCCAGCCGCCCATTCACTTCAAAGCTTCCATCTTCGTATACTTCACCGGCATCATCCGTTGCAATAAATGCACAGCTATTGATATTAGCGAGGTCAATAATATTTAATAATCCTTTACCCACAACAGAAACCAATAATGGATCGTTTTCATTGCGCACCAATACTTTCATCCAGGGCGGGCAATAAAAGCGCCCATCCTTTTTTGAATAAGCCTGGCTTAATAATTCGGTCATGCCGTATTCTGAATGGATTTGATTTAAATTAAATTTTGCTTTCAAAATATTATGCAATTCCTGGCGGGTAATTTCTTTTTTCCGGCCTTTCATCCCACCCGTTTCCATCACGATCGTATGCGTTAAAGTCATGGGAAATTTTTCTGCAAAATCCAATAAGGCAAAGCTCACTCCGAGTAAGATTGTTTCTTGACCAGCTGCTTCCATTTGTTGTAAAATGGAATATAATTTATCTTCTTCACCTGCATAAAAGCCGCTGCAAACGTGGCCTGATAAACGAATCAATTCCTCTGCCATCATCACCAGTGAAGAACCGGGACTATAGGAAGGCAGTAATGCCAGTACGCAATAATTTTTAATTGCACCATAAAATTGTTGAAAACAGGTAAGAAAACTTTTCCTGTAAATCGCCGTATCTTTAATATAGTGGCTGCTACGGGTTTGTTCCGTTGTTCCGCTACTTTGAAAAACAGTTTCTGGATTAAAATTTCCGGTTGTGATCACATGGGTCCTGAAAAATGAAACAGGCAGGAAAGGAATTTGATCTTTGCGGTAAACTTCGGAAACAATGATGCCCATTTGCCTGCACCAATTATGGTAAATTCCATTTTCACGGCTTTGCAGTTGAAATATTTTCAGCGCGTTATCGTTGAATGATAGTGCACCGGAAAAAATATTTTCTATTATTTTTCCGTCTTGCATAAGTGTTGGGTACTTTTAAGTAAATTTGAATTGAAAACAAAATCATGAGAACAAAAATATTAATACTCTGCGGTTTTACCTTAATTATATGTGGTTGTAAGAAAAACCAGTTTTCCACCAGCCCGCAACTCAGTTTTGAATCTTTAAGTACTGAAGTGTTGGCGCCGGGAAATACCATCACTATCACGCTGAAATACACTGATAAAGAGGGAGATATACAGGATAGTTTGTTCGTGCAGAAATTAACGCAAAACTGTGAACAAAGTAACTTTGATGCCTACTACAAAATTTCCGACCAGGTGCCCACGCAACAAAATTCCGAAGGCGAGATTTTAGTGACTTATGGCTATCTTACCAGCCAGGCGATACCCGAAATCAAAGGACCAGTATGTTTGGAAAATGACACATGTGTATTGCGTTTTGTATTGAGTGATAAAATGAAAAACAAAAGCGATACCGTTACTACTCCACCTTTTGTTATTTTAAAATAATGGGTTCGCAAAAAGGGATCATCCCTTCCATTTTTTATGGCAATTATTTTTATGGCGTTTGCACCGTCAGTTTGTGTATTGAGGCGAATATGCAGCAGGGCTTCTCATTAAATTCATTTTTATTTTATTTCCTGGTTTATTTAGGTACCATCATTTATTATAATATGGCCTACCTCGGCGAAGTGCATGCGCCTTATGATAATGAACGTACACATTGGTATGCTGCTAACAGGAAATGGATTTTAAGATTACAATTCACTTACATTTTTCTTTGCACTATTGCAGGCACTTATTTGCTGATAAAATATTTTCAAAACCTGCATTTCATTTCTTTCCTGCAATTAATTCCTGTAGCGGTTGTTGGAATTATTGCCATGTTGTATTATGGCATTTCTTTGGGAAAAAATATTCGCATCAATGTGCGTGATACCGGTTGGATAAAACCCTTTATCATCGGGCTTGTATGGGCAACGGCGGTTTCTTATGTGCCTATTTTATGGTATGAAGTTTCTCATGGGATGCGGTATGAATTTTCCTGGTTCAATCTTTGGTTTTTGGGTAAAAATTTTATGTATATCAGCCTGCTGGCGATTTTATTTGACATCAAAGATTACCTCGCGGATCATAACAGGAAATTAAAAACTTTTGTCGTTCGAATCGGTTTGAAAAAAACTATTTTTTATATCATAATACCGCTCACGATATTAGGTTTTATTTCTTTTATGGCATTCGCTTTATTAAGACATTATCATCCTGTCCGCATATTGATCAATTGCATTCCATTTATATTACTGATCGTTGTGGCCTGGTCCATGCAGAAAAAAAGAAGTATCTTATTTTACCTGACCATTATTGATGGTTTGATGGTGTTAAAAGCTGCATGCGGAATTGCCGGCATCCTGCTGACACCTAAATAAATCCTTTATCTTGCATACAGCAATTCATTTAATTTAAAACAATAAAGATGGCAAAAGCTAAAAAGCAAACGAAGAAGCATATCCTTACGGATACGTCCATGGAATTTTTAAAAAATTATATCAATAACCCCTCTCCTGTTGGGTTTGAGAGCAGTGGTCAAAAAATCTGGCTGGAATATTTGCAACCTTATATTGACACAAAATTCGTAGATCCATATGGTACGGCTGTTGGTATCATTAATCCCGATGCGCCATTTAAAGTGGTGATAGAAGCACATGCGGATGAGATCAGTTGGTTTGTAAATTATATCACGGATAAAGGGCTGATTTATTTAAAAAGAAATGGCGGCGTGGATCATCAAATTGCGCCCGCGAAACGTGTGCTCATTCATGGAAAAAAAGGCCCGGTAAAAGCCGTGTTTGGCTGGCCGGCCATTCATACACGCATGGGCCAGGGTGAAAAAGAAACACATCCAAAAGTGGATAACCTTTTCCTGGATTGCGGTGCTTCCAATAAAAAAGAAATTGAAGAACTCGGCGTACATATTGGCGCAGTAGTGACGTATGCAGAAGGTTTTGATACATTGGCGAATGACTTTTATATCGGGCGTGCATTTGACAATCGTATTGGTGGTTTTATGATCGCTGAAGTGGCGCGATTGTTACATGAAAATAAAAAGAAATTACCTTATGCATTATATGTCGTGAATTCAGTGCAGGAAGAGATCGGTTTGCGCGGCGCAGAAATGATTGCCCGGCGCATCAAACCGGATGTGGCGATCGTTACGGATGTAACACATGATACACAAACACCCATGATCAATAAAATGATCGAAGGTGATATCGCTTGCGGCAAAGGACCTTCGCTCGCATACGGGCCTGCCGTGCATAATAAGCTATTGGATTTTGTACAAAACGTGGCGAAGAAAAATAAAATAGATGTGCAGTTGCGCGCACTGAGCCGCAGTACCGGTACAGATACAGATAGTTTTGCGTATGCGCATGAAGGTTGTCCTTCAGTTTTAATTTCCATTCCGTTGCGCTATATGCATACAACAGTAGAAATGATTCATCGAAAAGATATTGAAACTACCATTCAATTAATGTATGAGAGTTTGCTGGCGCTGACGCCTAAAACGAATTTGAGTTATTTGTAAAAGGCAAGTGGTGTAATATGATTTGAAAATGTGGTAAATCATTTTGAAAAAAATTATCAGAGGGCTGTTTTGCCAGGCCCATCGGGCCGGCATTTTGGTAGTAGCATTTATACGTTTGATTGATTGAGCGCCATCGGTGCGGCATTTTGAATATTCAAAATAATTATCGCGATCAAATGTAAATGTAAATAATGTCGCCCATACAGGGCTTTGATTTATTTTCTCAATTTTAATTCTACAATAGTGTCGCCCTGATAGGGCTTTGATTTACATAACAAATTTTGATTTTATCCCAATACGCCCGATGGGGCTATGTTTTTTATTGCCCCATAGCATTCCTCCCGCTGAACGGTGCCATCGCTACTGAAACTTCATGTGTGCACTTCTGCCGGGCCCATAAAAAAATTCCACTGGCATAGCCATTTTTTATTTCACAATTGTTAATAATCCGTCAATTGATAAAAAAATAATTTACTAAATTTGTAATTGTTAATTAATTTATGAAAGTACGGATAGCCATCCTGGATATGAATGAAGGGCATGAGAACCAGGGCATGCGTTGTATAAAAGAGGTCGTGAATCAATGGAGCGAAATTAATAGTTACCAATTGTATTACGAAGTATTTGATGTGCGCTGCAGGGAAGAAATCCCAGGCTTTGATTTTGACATTTATATTTCAAGTGGCGGGCCCGGATCGCCTTTGGAAAGTGCAGGAACGGATTGGGAAAATAAATTTTTTGGCCTGATCGGCGATTTGGAAAAGTGGAATAAGGACATTTCAAATTACCCGAAAAAGCATTTCTTTTTTATATGCCACAGTTTTCAATTGGCCTGTCGCTATTATCAAATTGCTAAAGTGTGTGCACGCAAATCTACTGCCTTCGGGGTTTTCCCGATACACATGCTGGAAGATGGTAAACAGGAAATGGTTTTCAATGGTTTATGTGATCCTTTTTATGCCGTAGAAAGCCGCGATTTCCAGGTGATTCAACCCAATCATAACCGGGTAAAATTTTTAGGTGCGAAAATTTTAGCCATTGAAAAAAACCGGCCACATGTACCTTTTGAAAGAGCTGTGGAAGCAATCCGTTTTAATGAATATTTTATCGGCACACAATTTCACCCGGAAGCGGATGCAACGGGCATGCGCATGTACCTGCAAAGGGAGGACAAGAAAAAAATTGTGATTGAAAATCATGGCCAGGGGAAATGGGAAAACATGATGGAACAACTTAATGACCCCGATAAAATTGTATATACCTACGCGCATATTCTACCAAATTTTTTAAATAATGCTGTAGAACAATTGGTGCTTGCCTGATCTTAATCTTCAAAATTAAAAAGCCGCAAGTGATTTCGTAAAAGATTCATTTCAGCCTGCATTTTTTCTATCCTGTCGAGCAATGGTACTATAGCTTCAATGCCTTCGAGGTTAATACCGAGCTCTTCGTGCATACGCACCATTCTTTCCACATTGGGTAATTCTTTTTCATCGAAAACCGGCTCTGTTTCCGGGCCGGAAACCTTTACCAGTCCTGATTCGTGGAGAGAATAAATAAATGCATATTCTACCTGGTAATGCATGCAGAATTCTTTTGCGGGAATGAAATTATTTGCCATATCATTCATTTTAATGTTTCAGTTTGGAGAGTTCTTCAAACAATGATTTTTCTTTATCAGAAAGATTGACCGGGATCTTTAAATTCCAGGTAATATATAAATTTCCATAATGCCCTTCTTTTTTATACACGGGAAATCCTTTACCGGTTAATTTTACTTTCGTTCCATTTTGCGTTTCAGGTTTCACTTTCACTTTCACTTTTCCGCTCATCGTATTGATAGTTACATCACCACCGAGCACGGCGGTATATAAATCCAGGTCAACAGTTGAATACAGGTCGTTGCCAAGACGCTTGAAATTTGGATCATCCATAATTGAAAAAGTTATATAAAGGTCGCCGTTTGGGCCGCCATTAACGCCGGGACTGCCATAGTTATTTAATTTTATTTTCTGCCCGTTTTCTACGCCAGCGGGAATGGTAATGCGCACATTTTTTCCATTTACTGTAATTGTTTGCTTGTGTGTTGCAGCAGCTTGTTCCAAAGTAAGTTTCAATTCTGCCTGGTAATCCTGTCCGCGGTATTTCGCCTGTGTGCCACGCCTGCCACCTGCCTGACCGAATAAAGATTCGAAGAAACTGGAAAAATTTCCTTCACCCATATCATTCTCATCAAAGCCCTGGAACTGGCTGCCGGCGCCATTTGTATACCGTTGCTGCCCTTGTTGATTGCGGGCTTCTTCATACACATCAGCATGCTTCCAGTCTTTTCCATACTGGTCATATTTTTTTCTTTTCTCAGGATCGCTGAGCACTTCATTGGCTTCATTGATCTGTTGAAATTTCTGATGCGCTGTTTTATCATTGGGATTCAGGTCGGGATGGAATTTACGTGCCAGTTTGCGGTAAGCTTTTTTGATCTCATCGGTCGTAGCATTTTTATTTATACCCAGCGCTTCGTAGTAATCAATAAAATTCATGGAAAATATATTTGACGTAAGGGGATAAAATTATAAAAGAATTTTTTAATAAAAAGAAAAAGCGTTTTGCAATTGCAAAACGCTTTGAATGTACATTTTTAATCTTAAGATTTCACGCGGAATGACACTTTACATATCACGCCATAGGAATGCAATTTGTTATCTTTTACATGCACTTTAAAATCTTTTACATAAATTGAATCTATGTTCTTTACTGTTTTTGAAACCTCTTTGAGGCAATTTGAAATAGCGTCATCAAAACTCTTGGGAGATGAGGCGATCACTTCGATTACTTTTACAATTTCCATATTATTTTTTTTGATTAAAATTTAGTGAGGAAGGTATTGAAAATAAAAGTAGAATGGTAAAAAGATTTGTTATGATTTATTTGGGAAAAGAAAGCTAAAAACGAAAAGAGAAAAGATAACAGTTGAAAACGAAGCTTTTAAAAACTTTTCATTGTTAGTTGTTATCTGTTAGCTTTATTATTCTTTCTCCTTCACCGGTTTATATTTTTTCAATTTCCTTTTCGCAATGAGTATCATCAACGGCAATGAATAAATACAGAAAATTACAGGTTTTAATTCTCCGCTAAATATTATTGATACAATTAACATGAGAATAATTGTGACAGTAAAAATAGCTGCATTCACGCCATTTATAAGTAACATATATTTTTTATCTGCCTCCAATCCTGGAATGCAAAGGCTTTTTTTCTGTTTGAATAAGTAATAACAAAGCCAGAAATGTGCTAAGGTTATAAGCCAGATATTCGTAATATAAAATAAAACAGGAAACACATTTCCGCTCTTAACATTCTCTGAAAATACTGTTACAGTAAAAGGAAAACATACAACAAAGAATATAAAGATCAAGTTACGGAAGATCAATCCATTATCGTAAGTGCGTAAATATTTAAACAATTTTAGATGACGCGACCACATCATGCCAATAAAAAAAAAGCTCAGCACGAAAGCAAAAAAATGGATGAGTGTAGGCTTAAAAGCAGCCACAATTTCGGCACTTGTTGCATCCTGCGGAATTTCTGGTACTTTAATTTCAATCACTAAAAGTGTAATACCAATCGCAAAAACCGCATCACTAAAAAGGATCATTCTTTCCAGTTCAAACTCTTTTTTTAATTCCTTATTCGTTTCGCTCATAATTGCTATTAAAAAATTACCAGTTCATTCTTTCCCGAAGGGCAGTGATATGTTTTACGTGATGTTTTCCATGCCATGCATACAAACAAAGTAAATCCCATAAACTCATATCTCTTTTTTGCTCCGGATGAAAAAGAGTTCGCTCCCACTGGGTTTCAGACAAATCCTTAATAGCTGCCAACCACCGGCGATGTAATGAAAATAATAATGTGATAGAAACATTTACAGGCTGTGTTTCCACATCAGCAAGATTCGTCCATAATTTTTCATCGTAGGTTTTAATAGTTGGATTGTCTTCAGTCAAACCAAGTTTAAACCGGATATATGCGTTCATGTGACTGTCTGCTATATGATGCACAAGTTGATGAACGGTCCATCCACCGGGGCGGTAGGGCGTATGCAATTGATGCGCATCGAGATTCTGAATCGCCACTTCAAGATCAGCGGGTAAATATTCAATTTCCAATAATTTTTTTTCTTTGGCAGTATGGGAAAAAGCTTCCGGCACATGCTTCCCGATCGGGTAACTCAGATCATCCGTCATAAAATATTTTTTAAAAATGATTATAAAAAATAGTTCTTACAAAAATTTACATGTCCCGCAAAACGTGGCCGGTCATTTCAATAAATACATCTTCCAGGTTTGCTTTTTTCACTTCCCTTTTTTTCTCAAAACCTTTACTCACCAATTGATCAATGAGTTTGTTGGGCGTATCCAATGCAATGATTTTTCCTGAATCAATTATGGCCACGCGGTCACACAAAATTTCTGCCTCATCCATATAATGCGTGGTGATAATAACGGTTGTGCCGCGTTTTCGTATGTCTAAAATCAGGTCCCATAAATTTCTTCTTGCCTGCGGATCGAGGCCTGTCGTGGGCTCATCGAGAAAAATAATTCTTGGCTGATTGATCAATGTAGTCGCGATGGAAAAACGTTGCTTTTGCCCACCACTTAATTCCTTGAATTTATTTTTTGACTTATCGCGCAGGTTTACAGAATCCAGGAGTTCATGTGCATCAATCTTTTCATTATATAAAGCCGCGAACAAATATAATAGCTCGGTCAAATTCAACCCGGGATAATAACCGGAAGTTTGCAATTGCACACCAATAATTTTTTTAATTTCATTGGGCGAATCATCGAGATTCAGGCCATCGATCATCACTTTACCGGAGGTTTTTTTCCGCAGCGTTTCCATGATCTCCAGCGTGGTAGATTTTCCCGCGCCATTCGGTCCGAGTAAGCCAAATATTTCTCCTTCCTGAACAGAAAAACTGATACCTTTTACAGCTTCAAAAGTTCCATAATTTTTTACCAGGTCTTCTACAACGATAATGGGATTTTGCATAAAGTGCAATTTAGTTAATCCATCATAATTTCTCTTTTGATAATTTGCTGTGCCTGCGGCCATATAAAAAATAAATACTCAGACCTACTGCCATCCACACAAAAAACCAAAGCCAGCTTATTACAGGAATTTCAATCAGCAAATACATACAACATAATGCCCCGACAACAGGAATCAAAGAAAAGTTTTTACGGAAAGTTTGAATGGCAATAATGATAGCCAGGAAAACAAAAACTAAAAAGAAAATTTCCTGGTGGTCTTCACTGCCCATATGACCGAATGCGTCCTGGATGCGTGTATGAAAAGCAGCAATGAAAAGCGCCACTAAAAATGGTACTATATATTTTCCGCGGATATACGGCATCTGAAATCGATTTCCTTTTTCACGTTTCAGGTGTGGTAAAACCAATACACCACCACACACCAATACAAAAGCAAACAATGTTCCGATACTGGTTAAATCCGTTACGATAGAAGATGGAATAAATAAAGCAGGGACAGCAACGAGTACACCGGTGATCAATGTAGCAAAAGCTGGTGTTTTATATTTTGGATGCACTTTGGAAAATTTCTTTGGCAATAAACCATCGCGGCTCATACTCATCCAAATACGTGGCTGGCCAAGTTGAAACACAAGCAGGACACTGGTTGTAGCCACAACAGCACTGATGGAAATGATATAACTGATCCAGGGCATATTCAATCTTTGAAAAACAAATGCCAAAGGATCATCCACTTTTAATTCGCTGTAATTAACCATACCAGTGAGCACGAGTGCAATTAAAATATATAAAACAGTACAGATTAATAATGCATAGATCATCCCGCGCGGCAGATCGCGCTGCGGATTTTTACATTCTTCCGCCGTGGTACTAATCGCATCAAAACCAATATAGGCATAGAACACAGCGGATACTCCCTGTAACACACCTGTGAAACCATTTGGCATAAAAGGATTCCAGTTGGCAGGACTTACATAAAAGAACCCAAGGATGATCACAAACACGATGACAATTAATTTAAAAATCACCATAAAATTCGCGCTCTTTTTACTTTCCTGCATGCCGATATAGGCCAGTGCGGTGATCAATACGACAATGATGAATGCAGGTAAATTGATAAATAGTTTGCTGCCAAAAACTTCGGGTGCGGCAGTAAAACCAGTCATGATTTCCTGCATCGCAGCTGAGATTGGCGTGCCTGCAGCAGCTTGCGTATTCACTGCAGCCAGTGCATCACTTGCTGTAGAATAATTCGTACTGAGCCAATAAGGTAATTGAATGCCCAGGCCTTTTAATAAATTATTGAAATAACTGCTCCAGCTAATTGCCACTACGATATTTCCGATCGCATATTCCAGGATTAGCGCCCAGCCTATGATCCAGGCGATCAGTTCACCAAAAGAAATATAAGCATACGTATATGCGCTACCACTCACCGGAACACGGCTGGCAAATTCTGCATAACAAAGTGCAGAGAAGCCGCAGGTAATTGCTGTAATTACATACAGTATGGTAACGCCGGGCCCACCATGGAAAGCGGCAGTACCAATTGTGGAAAAAATACCTGCGCCAATAACGGCGGCGATACCCATAAAGGTCAGGTCTTTCACACCCAGCACACGATCCAGTTTGTGTGTGTGGCCATCACCGGCACCGGACTCATAATCACGTAAAATATTTTCGAGCGATTTCTTCCTGAAAAGAGAATTTGCCATGCAGTTGGTTTTAAAAAAAATTTAAAGTAATGAAATTATATAATAGCCTTCTATTTTTTCTTATAAAAAAATATTGATCTTACCCGGAAAAGATAAATGTACATGTTATTGTTTTTTATACAAATGTAATTTTCAATTTTTTTTAATTAAAATTGCGGGGGAGGAAATGTTTGGTGTTAAGTGCTCCTGTTTTATTGAAAGAATTTGTTTGGTGTATAGTGTTTGAGGATTCTGAAATGAATTGTTTTGTGTTTTGTGTTTAATGTACTTGAAATGAAGTGATTCTTGTTACTCGTTATTTGTTTGGAAATTAAAATGATGAAGCGGTTTATTATTTTTAAAGAAAAAGATGACAACACTTAACTAATATTGGTAAAAAAAGAACACAAAACAAGAAACAAAATAACGGCTTCGGCTTCGCTCAGCCGCCTTCAAAACAACAAACATCAAACCCAAATGAACACCGTAATCTTCGATATGGATGGCTTACTGATAGACAGTGAACCGCATTGGCAGGAAGCTGCAAATGAAACCCTGCAATCCTATAATAAAAACCTTACCACAGAATTATATGCAACTACAACGGGCTTGCGCACCAAAGAATTTGTAAATTACTGGTTTCGCTATTTTTCAATACCTGCACAAGAATATGCAGCTGCGGAAAAAAAAATTACAGAACTTGTAACTGAAAAAATCAAAAAGAAACCGGCTGTCATGCCCGCAGTTCCATATATCATTAATTTTTTTAGGGAAAGAAATTTTATGATCGGCATCGCCTCTTCTTCGCCGGCATCAATTATAGAAATGGTAATGCAGATTTGCAATATCACGGAATTTGTACATGCGTATGTGTCTGCCGAAGATATGCAATATGGAAAGCCACATCCACAGGTTTACCTGGAATGTGCGGAACAATTAAATGTGGATCCATCCGACTGTATTTGTTTTGAAGTTAGTTTTAATGGCATGATTGCCGTAAAAGCTGCCCGGATGAAATGCGTGATTGTGCCTTCTCTTTCCGCGATCAAAGATCCTCGCTGGGCAGCGGCAGATTTAAAAATCGCTTCCCTGCAAAATTTTAGTGAATTGCATTTGGGTATGTTTTAAACTATTGATTTTCTCCCGCGAATAGAGTATCTTGTTATGTTTTAAAAAAAATATACAGGCTTCATGAGTGAATCGCTTTTATATAAAATCGCATTGACACAAATTCCGGGTATAGGTCCTGTGCAGGCAAAACAATTATTAAAACATTTTGAAAGTGCTGAAAATATTTTCAAAGAAAAAAAATCAGCATTAAGTCATTTAGAAAATGTCGGCGTAGTCCGTGCCAAAAATATTAAATCGTTCACTGACTTTTCGGCCATTGAAAAGGAAATAAAATTCATTGAAAAAAATAAGATCACGCCCCTTTTTATACAGGATGAAAATTATCCAAAGCGTTTATTGAATTGCTATGATCCGCCGATCATGCTGTATTTCAGAGGCAATGCAGATTTAAATACTACAAAAATTATCAGCATTATCGGCACACGTAATAATTCTGATTATGGAAAAATGGTTACAGAAAAACTCATTGAAGAGCTTGCCACAATGAATATTTTAATTGCGAGTGGACTTGCTTATGGTATTGATACAATTGCGCATAAAGCTTCGCTAAAAAATAATCTATCTACGGTGGGCGTTTTGGCGCATGGGCTGCAATCCATTTACCCGCAACAACATGCATCTATCGCTAAAGAAATGTGTACACAAGGCGGATTATTGACAGAATATATTTCGTCAACAAAACCAGATAAACATAATTTTCCCAAACGAAACAGGGTTGTTGCAGGCATGTCTGATGCAACAGTTGTTGTGGAAACTGCCATTAAAGGGGGCAGTATGATCACCGCAGAATTGGCCAATAATTATAACCGGGATGTGTTTGCTTTTCCCGGGAAAACAACAGATACCAAAAGTGCCGGCTGCAATTATTTAATTAAAAATAATAAAGCAGTTTTACTGACTTCCGCGCAGGATCTTATAGAATTTATGAGCTGGGAAGTAAAGGTTCCAAAGAAGAAAATTCAGAAAGAATTGTTCATCGAATTTTCTGATGAGGAAAAAATGATCCTGCAATTATTTGCAGATCGAGAACTCTTGCATATTGATGATATTTACCTGAAAAGCGGACTGAACAGCAGTGCAGTTGCATCCGCCATTTTGAATCTGGAATTTCAAAACGTGTTAACCAGCCTACCCGGAAAAATGTATAAAATGGAATAAACGCATGTGCTCAATTTTTTGAGAATAAGTTGAAATGTAATGCCAGCAAAGCTTTTAGGGTATAGAAAAAATTGTTTTGGAAGCAATTTAGCCTGCACACTATCTTTGCACATGGCAATAAGAAATAACCCCCCGGAAAAGAAAACATCCCAATCCAGATTTTTTGGCGAAGGCCTTACGTTTGATGATGTTTTACTCATGCCTGCTTTCAGCCAGGTTTTACCCCGCGAAGTAAATATTCAATCGCAGCTTACAAAATCTATTCGTTTAAATATTCCCATGCTTTCTGCAGCTATGGATACCGTTACGGAAGCGAATCTCGCGATGGCATTAGCGCGTGAAGGAGGACTTGGTTTTTTGCATAAAAATATGTCGATTGAAAAACAGGCGGAGCAGGTGAGAAAAGTAAAAAGAAGTGAAAGCGGACTGATCATTGATCCGATCACATTACATGATGATGCCACGCTTGGTGATGCATTGAAGCTCATGCGTGAAAATAAGATCGGTGGCATTCCCGTAGTGGACAAGCAGGGAATGCTCGTGGGCATTCTCACTAACCGCGACCTGCGTTTTGAATCAGATATGCGCATGCATATAAAAAAAATAATGACTAAAGAAAATCTCGTCACTGCGCCGGAAGGAACGAATATGAAACAGGCAGAAAATATTTTAAAGAAACATAAAATAGAAAAACTGCCAGTAGTAAATAAGCAGGGAAAATTAATTGGCCTCATTACTTTCCGCGACATTATGCAGATCCGGAATTTCCCCAATGCAGTGAAAGATGATTTTGGAAGATTGCTTGTAGGCGCAGCTTTGGGCATCACATCGGATTTACTAGACCGCGCATCTGCATTGCAACAGGTGGGTGTGGATGTTATGGGTCTTGACAGTGCGCATGGCCATCATATTGGCGTGATCAATGCAGTAAAATCTTTAAAGAAAAATTTTAAAAATATACAATTAGTAGCGGGCAATGTGGGTACGGCAGCAGGTGCAATCGCACTTGCCGATGCGGGTGCAGATGCAGTTAAAATTGGTATCGGCCCCGGCTCGATCTGCACCACGCGAATCGTCGCAGGTACAGGTGTACCGCAACTTACAGCCATCATGGAAGCAGCTTCTGTTTTAAAAGCGCGCAAGATTCCATTGATTGCAGATGGTGGTATTCGTTATACCGGTGACATGGTAAAAGCTTTAGCAGCCGGTGCAAATGTGGTGATGATGGGAAGTGTTTTTGCAGGTGTGGAAGAAAGTCCGGGTGGTACAATTATTTTCGAAGGAAGAAAGTTTAAAGAGTATCGCGGAATGGGTAGTATTGGCGCAATGTCGCAAGGCAGCAGCGATCGTTATTTCCAGGATGTGGAGGATGATTTAAAAAAATTAGTACCCGAAGGAATTGAGGGCAGGATTGCGTATAAAGGAAATTTGAGTGAAGTGGTAGCACAATTCACTGGCGGTTTGAGAGCAGGTATGGGTTATTGCGGGGCAAAAGATATTGCTGCTTTACAGAAAGCAATTTTTGTAAAAATAACTTCCGCCGGAATGCGCGAAAGCCACGCACACGATGTGGAAATAACGAAAGAATCTCCTAACTATAGCCGTAAATAATTTTTATAAAATTTTGCAGAAAAATTACTGCATAAAATAATGTTATTCATTTTATGACATACAGGGCAATTGGTATTATGAGCGGATCTTCCACAGATGGATTGGATATTGTGTTGGTAAATTTTGAAGAAAACCAGGGCAAATGGAATTTCGAAATTCAGCATGCCGAATGCATTCCATATAATGATTCATGGAAAGAAAAATTGCGAAACGCGCAATCACTTTCTGCGAAAGAATATTTTTTTTTAAATAATCTGTATGGAAAATATATTGCAGAAGTAGTCAATGAATTTATTGAAAAAAATGAATTGCATTATAAGGCACAATTCATAGGATTTCATGGGCACACTGTTTTTCATGAACCTTCAAATGGAATTTCTGTTCAGCTCGGTGATGCGGCGGTTATAGCTGCAATTACAGGAATAAATACGATCACGGATTTGCGCAATTTAGATGTAGCATTAGGCGGCCAGGGCGCACCTATCGTGCCTTTGGGAGAAAAATTGTTATTTCCCGGCTACCCATTTTTCCTGAATATAGGCGGAATAGCAAATATTAGTTTCCATGATGATGAAAATAAAATAGTAATTGCATTTGATGTTTGCCCGGCAAACAGGATCATTGATTTGCTCGCTGCAGAAACAGGAAAATTATATGATGAAAAAGGGAAGACAGCGAGTGCAGGAAAAGTAAATGAAGCATTGCTGTCAAAATTAAATGCATTGGATTATTATGCAAAGAAATTTCCAAAGTCATTATCCAATCAGTTTGGTACTGAAACAGTTTTACCATTGATCAATGGTTTTAATATTTCCAATGCGGATAAACTCAGAACTTATACAGAACATGTATGCGAACAAATTTTATTATCTGTCAAATCATGTACTTCAGATACGGCCAATAAAAAGGTTTTGGTAACAGGAGGTGGAGCTTATAATATTTTTTTAATAGAAAATTTAAAATTAAAACTCGGGCAATTAACTATGGAAATTGTTGTACCCCAAACCACGATCATTGAATATAAAGAAGCATTGATCATGGCATTCCTGGCGGTATTGCGCTGGCGCGAAGAAAGCACCACACTTCCATCTGTTACTGGCGCATCCAGGGCCGGGATTGGTGGTGCATGCTGGATGGGACAGGATGCGTGAAATATTTACAATTATCGGTCTGTATCTTCGCCGAATGAAATCATATGTTTTGGTAGGTGAAGACACCAACCAATAGGATAGGTCTATCGGTCGGTGTCTTCACCTACCGAAATTACAATCGGTAATCTATAAATTTTATTAAAAGAAAAACTTTTTATTTGAATAAATTAATTCCAATCATTAAAAATTGATTATACGTAAATTCAACTATCGGTCGGTGTCTTCACCGACCGAAATTACAATCGGTAATCTATAATTTTATTAAAAGAAAAACATTTTAATTTAATAAATTAATTCCAGTCACTAAAAATTGATTATGCGTAAATTCAACTATCGGTCGGTGTCGTCACCGACCGAAATTAGCTATCGAAATCTATAATTTTATTAAAAGAAAAACGTTTAATTTGGATAAATTAATTCCTGTCTATAAAAATTAATTATGCGTAAACTCATATTGACTTTTCTTATAGCGTCTTTTTTATTTTCCTGCACAAGCAAGGAAGATGCAAAACAGGATGATGTATATATCCAAAGCAAGGAAACCATTTTAACCAAAGAACAAAATAACCCAAAAGATTTTCTATCCATCTCCAGTGATGACAAAAAAAACCTGCTTGGCAAAACAGTTGTTAAAGGTGTGATCTATAATAGCGCATCCATTGTTTCGTATGAAAATGTGCGCATCCAGTTATTATCATTTCAAAATAATAAAATGGTGGAAGAGCATGAAGATGTAATTACAGGTGTCATCCTTCCAGGCGGAAAAAATAATTTCACGATCCGCTACCGGCTTCCAAAAGGCACGGACAGCCTGCATTTGAATGTAATGAGTGCGGTTGTTGCAAAAAATAAAAAATAAATTAGAGCGGCATAAAAGCAAATGCTTTTCCATCAAACAAGCCTTTATCACTGAGTTTTAATTCGGGAATTACCAGCAAGGCCATGAAACTTAAAGTCATGAAAGGTGCGGATAAATTTGAACCCATGGCTTTAGCCTTTTTATCCAGTTTTGCATATTGCGCAGCTACTTCATAACCATCATCTTTGTTCATCAAGCCTGCTACAGGCAAGGGTAAAATTTGTTCTTCATTTTTATCCACGCAACAAATACCGCCGCGATGTTTGATGATCAAATTGATCGCACGGATGATGTCTTCATCGTTTGCACCAACAGCAATGATATTATGTGAATCATGTGCCACTGAACTTGCAATAGCGCCCGCATTAAAGCCGAAGTTTTTTATAAAAGCAATTGCCGGAGGTGCTTTTGTATAACGGTTTACAACAACAAGTTTCAAAATATCATTTTCTATATCACTAATAATATGTCCATTTTTAATCGCAGGCTTTACAAATATTTTATTCGTTACTAATTGACCATCGAGCGCTTCAATCACCGGAATTATTTCCTGCCCGGAATAAGGAAAAATAATGTCATTCTCTGAAAGTGGTTCACAATTAAAATGATTGATAGATTCTACATGCACAGATGGTAATAATGTTTGTTTATTTTTTGCAACTAATTGTCCGCCGATAAAAGTTTTCAGTACATCAAATTCAATCAAATCATTTACCAGGATAAAATCTGCTGCATCACTAGCACGCAATAAACCAATATTTAATTGATAATGCGACACCGGATTTATACATGCAGCAGCAATCACATTAAATAAAGGAATACCCGCTGCCACAGCGCGTTTACAAAGACGATTGATATGACCTTCCACCAGGCTGTCCGGATGTTTATCATCACTGCAAAACATCATTTGCTGCGGATGATCTTTGAGTAATGGAATCAATGCTTCAAAATTTTTCGCCGCGCTTCCTTCGCGGATAATAATTTTCATACCGCATTTTAATTTCCATGCAGCTTCTTCCAAAGTAAAACATTCATGATCCGTACTGATACCCGCTTCAATATATTTTTTGGCATCATCGCCTGAAAGTCCCGGAGCATGGCCATCTACAGGTTTACCGGCTAATTTGGCTGCTGCAATTTTTTTCAACACTTTATCATCACCATGCAATACGCCTGGGAAATTCATCATTTCGCTTAAGTAAAATATTTCCGGCTTAGCCAATAATTTTTCAATGTCATGACTATCAAGTGTTGCACCTGAAGTTTCGAAAATGGTTGCAGGCACACAGGAAGGTGCTCCGAAATAAAAATGAAATGGCGATTGCTTTGCATTATCCAGCATAAACTGCACACCATCCATGCCGCACACATTCGCAATTTCATGCGGGTCACTTACCGTAGCAATTGTTCCATGCACAACTGCGAGCCGCGCAAATTCTGTCGGCACCAGCATACTGCTCTCAATATGTACATGACTATCTATGAAGCCCGGCATAATGAAAGGAAGTTTTTCATCTACCGGAAAATTCGTTTTTTCAATTTTAGTGATCGATCCATCTTTCACAAAAATTGTTGCGGGAAAAATACTTTGTGCAAATGCATCTACCAAATTTCCATATAATGAGAAAGAAGTATCCAGTTTTTGAAATTTAAATTTTTATAAAAAATGAAGTTCATTAAACCAATTGAACAGGCTCTGCTGTTTCTGAAATTCTTTTTTCATCTTTAAAAAATAGCAGGAAAATAATTAATACAAATCCTGCAATACCCGCAGGAATGAGCCATATCGTCCGCCAGTCGTGGGTTTCACCAATATTGTAATGGGCAGTTACCTGCCCAGCAATCCAGAAACCAATCAACATACCAACACCATACGTTGCCAGCGTGATCAGTCCTTGTGCAGAAGATTTAATTGCCGGACCGGCTAATTTATCTGTATAAATTTGCCCTGTAACAAAAAAGAAATCATAACAAACGCCATGCAATAAAATACCGAGGTATAAGAATGAAACGAATGATGTCTGTGCATCACCATAAGCAAATAAAGCATAGCGTAATACCCAGGCGAGCATACCTATGAGCAGCATTTTTTTCACGCCGAGTTTTCTAAAAAAGAATGGCATCACGATCATGAAAAAGAATTCGGAAGCTTGTCCAAGGGTCATCTTGCTGGCTGCGTTCGCAAGGTTTATTTCATTTAAAAATAAATTCGCTTCCTGGTAATAAAATGCAAGTGGAATACAGATCAGTAAGGATGAAATAAAAAATACCAGGAAGTTTTTATTTTTCAATAAGCGCAATGCTTCCAGGCCCAGAATATCACTCAGCGAAACTTTTTTACCGGCAGATGCAGGCGGCGTTTTAGGAAGCATAAAACTAAAAATTCCTAATAATGCAGAAGCATAAGCAGCCATTTTAAAAGTGTTGGCCAGTGAATTTGTTTGTTCCCAGGCAAACCAGCCAATCGTAAGCCCTGCAACGATCCAGCCGATAGTACCCCAAACACGCAGCGTGGCAAATTCTTTTTCCGGATTGGATAATTGACGGAAAGAAACAGAATTGACCAATGCCAGTGTGGGCATATACATAATCATATAAATTAAGACATACGGATAGAATGATTCAAAATTTTGTTGCATGGAAAGCGTATATAAAAGAACAGCACCAACAATATGCAGGAAACCCAAAATCTTTTGTGCATCAAAAAAGCGGTCGGCAATAAGCCCAATAATAAATGGCGCGATGATGGCGCCGAGTGACTGTGTGCCATAAGCCAGACCATTTTGCTGATCGGTAGCCTGCAAGGTTTTCCCCAGGTAAGTGCCCATAGTTACGAACCAGGCGCCCCATATAAAAAATTCCAGGAACATCATAAATGAGAGTTGAAAGCGGATTGCTGGTTTCATATCATTGAGTGGTTTTGGGTTTGTTGAAATTTTTTCTTTTCTTCAAAATGTGATTTTCAAAACTAAATGATTTTAATCAAAACTGTAAAGTAAATGATGTGCCCTGTCCAACTAATGAATGCACCGATATGCTTCCTTTATGTAACAACATGATTTGTTTACAAAGGCTCAAACCAATACCACTCCCGGTTTTGCGCGTACTGAAAAAAGGTACAAAAATTTTGTCCATTAATTCTTCCGGCATACCAGCACCATTGTCAGACACTTTAATAATAGTTCGGTTATTCAGATTAATAAAAGCGGATAAAGTAATTTTTGGTGCGGTCGTATCTTTTACCGCTTCCATTGCATTTACAATTAAATTAATAAGCACTTGTTCCAGCAAATTAATATCAGCTTCAATCATGACGGATGTGTCTTTCAAAATAATTTCCATCTCAATATTTTTTTGTTTGAGCATGGGCTGCATAAGGTGTAATAAGTTTTCAAAAAGATCCGCGGCATATTTTTTTGTAAGTGTAAGTGTAGTGATTTTGTTGAGGTTACGATACGTTTCTGCAAAGCGTAAAAGCCCTTCACTCCTGCGTTTTATGGTTTCAATACCAAGCTCGAGGTCTTCTCTTCCATTCTCGCCTTCTACTGTTTTGATCGTCGTATTCCGTACCTGGTTGCCGAGTGTTTCCGCGAGCGAAACGATAGGTGCTACAGAATTCATGATCTCGTGTGTCATCACACTTAATAATTTTTGCCAGGCTTTATTTTCCGTTTCATCCAATGCATCATTTACATTTTGAAAAGCAATCAACTTATATCTTTTTTCTCCAGTTTGAAATGCTGTGGCAGACAATAAAACTTTAAATGTATCTGAATCAACACGCGCAGTTCCAATCGTTACTTTTCCCAATGGCAACGACATTACTTCGTGGTATAATTTCCAGTCGCGTTTGGATAATGAATGAATCGTTTTTAAATAAGGTAGCTGTAATAATTTTTTCAAAGATTCATTCATCCACATCACTTCACCTGATTCTTCTTCATAGGAAATGATGCCGGTATCAACGAGTTCTAAAATTTTTTGCAAATATTGAAACTGTGTTTCCTTCTCATTACTGATCACTTTGAAAGCGTCATTGATCTCGTTAAAACTTTTCCTTAATGGCTGTAATTCAAGCGGGCTGTGCTTTACATTAAAGGAACGTGTAAAATCCCGGTAATGAATATTCTCCACAAATTGTTTGACTTCTTCCTGGATTTTTTTATTAAATTTCCAAAAGTCAATGACCAGGTAAATAATAAATGGAATAACAATTAGTTCATAGATCCATAAAGCGGACACTGCCAGGTAAGCTGCAATCGTCAATGCAATTAAAAGAATAGCGATGCGTAGAAGAAGGCGCCATTGGTTCAGCCGTATCATAAAAATGTTCTTTAAAAATTTTTAAATATCATATTTATTCAATCGCCTGTATAAGGCAGTTCTTGTGATGCCCAATTCCTTTGCGGCTTTGGTAATATTTCCTTTATTCTTTTCAATCACGCGCAGGATGGTTAGCTTTTCTATCGTGCTGAGTTCTGTTTCATTATCCGTTTCTTTTTGTTGCTGTCCTTTTTCAATGAGTGAAAAAATAAGGTCTTCTGCAGTCAGCCTGTTATTTTCTTTCATGATGATAGCGCGTTCAATGGTATATTGCAATTCACGCACGTTGCCGGGGAAATGATACGCCAATAATTTTTCAATAGCGCTATCTTCTAAAATCAATGGTGGCTTCATATATTTTTGCGCATATATTTTTGCAAAATGTTTGGCCAATAAAATAATATCATTCCCTCTTTTTCGTAATGGTGGAATATTTATCTCCACGGTATTAATACGATAAACGAGGTCTTTGCGAAAACGTTTTTCATCGGCCAGTTCCGTGAAGTCCAGGTTGGTAGCACTTATCAGGCGAATGTCAACAGGAATTGGGGTATTCGTTCCCAGCCGGGTAACCTGCCTGTTTTGTAAAACAGTAAGCAGCTTCGCCTGTTGAGGTAAATGAATATTTCCTATTTCATCTAAAAATAACGTACCAGTATCCGCTGATTCAATTTGCCCGATCCTATCTTCCCGTGCATCTGTGAATGCGCCTTTTTTATGACCGAATAATTCACTTTCAAATAATGTATCCGTGATGGCGCCAACATCTATTTTGATGAATGGTTTCTTTGCGCGCAATGAACGCATGTGCAATGCTTGTGCTACTAAATCTTTACCCGTACCGTTTTCACCGAGCAATAAAACATTCGCATCTGTTGGCGCAACTTTTTCTATTTTCAAAAACACATCTTTCATTACTTCACTTTCACCGATGAGGCCGCTCTCTGAAGAAGCATTATATGAATTGCTAATATTCGTTGTATCAGGCGATGATTTTTTTGATTTCAATGCGTCGCGGATGGCATTCAGCATATTTTCATTGTGCCAGGGTTTTACTATAAAATCAGCAGCGCCTTCTTTTAATGAACGCACCGCTAAATCAATATGGCCATATGCCGTAATCATGATCACTTGTGTATTAGGTTTCATTTCCTTAATACGTTTCAGCCAGTAAAGCCCTTCATTACCCGTGTTGATGGAAGATTTAAAATTCATATCCAGTAAAACGAGGTCGAAATTTTTTGCCGCGAATTGTGCAGTAAGGTTTTCGGGATTTTTTTCCATAACAATTTCTTTTACTTCCGGTTTCAGCAAAAGCCGCACGGCAGTAAGCACGTCGGGATCATCATCAACAGCCAATATGGAACAATTTTTTAAACTCATGTAAATATTTTTTTCAAAATTTAATCAACTACTTCAATTATATTTATTTCTATTGGACAATTATTTTGTCCGCCTTTCGTAAAGCCATTTTTGATCGCCTGACCAAAAATTTAAAATCACCAAACCAATTATCCTATCCTGACCCGTCTCCGATATTGCCGGTCAGGCGACCGGCAATGGCCGTAAACTCAGATAAATTTTTTTTTCAAAATTTAAACAACCAATTCAATCTTATTTAATTCTACTGCACAACTATTTTGTTCACCTGATGTAAGGCCATTTTTGGTCGCCTGACCAAAAATTTTAAATCACTCAACTACTCATCCATCCTACTGACTCGTCTCCGATATTGCCGGTCAGGCGACCGGCAAAGGCGGTAAACTCAGATAAATATTTTTTTCAAAACAATTTAACCACTTCAATCATATTTATTTCTACCACAAAACTATTTTGTTTGACTAACGCATAGTTATTTTTGTTCGACAGACGTAAGGCCATTTTTGGTCGCCTGACCAAAAATTTCAAAATAATTAATCAACCATTGCGATCACTTTTAATTCAATTGCAATTGGTGTTGGCAGGCTTTTCACTTCCACAGTTGTCCGGCATGCCTGCACACCTGCAAAATAACTATTGTAAATTTTATTATAAACAGGAAAATCTTTTTTCATATGTGTCAGGAAAACCGTTACATCAATTATTTTTTCCCACGCGCTGCCACTCGCTTCCAGCACTGCTTTTACATTTGCAAAAACAGCATGACATTCTGCTTTAATATCATGCTTTAATATTTTCCCCGACTTATCCTGTTTCAATCCCGGCACAGAATTATCTTTCGCACTACGTGGACCAATACCGGAAAGGAATAATAAATTTCCAACGCGACGCGCATGGGGATAGGAACCGAGGGGTGATGCGGCGGAGGATGTAAAAATCGTTTCTTGTTTTTCATTTTTCATATTCTACTTTTAGTTTTCAACTTTAATAAAAACCACTAACAACAAAACGATTGACTTTCTAAAAATAGAAACTCTTTATATTTTTAAACGTCCAATCAAAAAAAAGAAATAATTCCTTCTAAGAAATCAGAATCATCAAGCGAACACAGGCTTCGGCTCATTTCGGCTCATTTCGAATTAGCTCAATGCAGGTCGCTCAATGCTTGTCGCTCAGCCGCAAGTATACAATATCAAAATACAAACAAATAACAACGGCTTCGACTCATTTCGGCTGCGCTCAATGCAAGTCGCTCAGCCGCCAGCATCCATAAAATCATCAACACAAAACATAAAACAATGCCTCTCAACAACATAAAACACAAAACCAGAAACAATTCCTTTCAAAAATCAGAAAAGAAATAAGAAACATTAAACACTAAACATTTTGTATACATACATTCTTCACTTCCGTAAAAAAGTTCAATGCATCCCAACCTCCTTCACGCCCGACACCACTGTTTTTCATGCCACCGAATGGAGTTCGCAAATCGCGCAATAACCAGCAATTTACCCAAATAATTCCCGCTTCCAATTCTCTTGCAACACGCTGTGCTACAGAAATATTTTCTGTCCACACCATGGCCGCAAGTCCATAACTGGAATCATTCGCGAGGGCAACTGCTTCTTCTTCTGTTTCAAAAGATTGTAACGTTACAACCGGACCAAAAATTTCTTCCTGGTTAGTACTACAGGATGCAGGAAGATTTTCAATAACTGTTGGTTCTATAAAATATCCATTTGCACAACGGCCTTCTAAAATTATAGCATGGCCACCACATAAAATTTTACCACCTTCCTGTTTTGCAATTTCAATACAATTTATAATTTTATCAAAATGTATTTTGCTTACAATCGCGCCCTGCCGGCTTTCCGGCTCCATTGGATCGCCAACTTTTAATGCCTT